>JAYTJI010000212.1:0-4895 GCA_043731245.1 Methylococcaceae bacterium
TGACGGGCGGCAATGGTTTTTTTTGTATTCGAAAGGCTGGGCTAAGGATTAAACCTGCTGGCGTTATTGGTAATGGGCTGTGTAGATAGATTTTATGCGGCCATAACAAAAGATATTTTTTTGACGGAAAAAGCTGTCAAGAAATTTTTTGTATATTTTTCAATGATGAAGGGGTGAGTAGTTACCTCAACAGAACGGTTTTGTGAGCTTGTAACATAATTTTCATTTACTTCTGATAACATCACAACGATATAAGTTTTTTTATGGGTAACTCTTTTGTGTTGAGTATTGTTTAACCCTTGCGGCCTTTTTGGGTAGCTGCCCAGGATCATGCAAAAAATAATGCCTTTGACGAGCCACGAGAACCCGATATAACGGTTAACCGGTCGTCAACAAAATCCTTCTTACCGGTAATACTATTGTTAAAAGTTTGCTTATGAATAACAACTATCGAACTATCTGGATTTCCGATTTGCATCTGGGTTCTACCCAATGCCAAGCCGATGTTTTACTCGATTTTCTAAAGCACAACGAAAGTGAAAAGCTTTATCTGGTAGGCGATATTATCGATTTTTGGGCGCTTTCCAAGAAAATGTATTGGCCCAGGGATCATAATACAGTGATTCAAAAAGTCTTGCGCAAGGCCAGACACGGCACTCAGGTCGTCTACATACCCGGAAATCATGACGAAAACGTCAGGGATTACGACGAATACGTCTTTGGTGACATCGTTGTTAAAAATTCAGATGTGCATACCACCTTCGCCGGGAAGCAATTTCTAGTCGTCCATGGCGACCAATATGACACCATTGCCCAGTGTCATAAGTGGCTGGCTAAGCTAGGCAGTGAGGGCTATGACTTCCTGATTTGGTTCAATCGGTTTCTCCGCATAATCAGACGTTGGTTTGGTCTGCAATCAAACTTTTCCCTTGCTGCTTATGTTAAGTTCAAAGTCAAAAATGTGGTTCAGTTTATTTCTGATTATGAAGAAAGTATCGTTAGTACGCTTAAGAACCGGAGTCTGGATGGTGTAATTTGCGGGCATATACACCACGCAGAAATTAAGGAGATAGACGGATATTTATATGTCAACACAGGGGATTTTGTCGAAAGCTGCACGGCCATAGTGGAGCACTTCAATGGCACTTTAGAGCTTGTGAAGTGGCAGAAAATTGAAGTGGCTATTGCCGATGACAAGCCCTTGAAAGCTAGTGTTTCTTAGATAGAGTAATAAGTTGGGTGGAGGCCAATAAGCAAAATACCGCTAAATTAAAAAAACCTAAGTCAAGACGAACAAGCTTAAGGTATACGGTTTTGTTATGGACAAGCGTTTAAGTCGTTGTTATTCCAGATTTAAGTTTGTAGCCTATAACTTCTTAATAATTTTTTAACCATCTCATAGTGCAATAACTCTGGTCTGCGTAGAGTCGCACAGGGCACACATCTTATGACTCGCGGTTTTAACACCATTCTTGCGGCACAGTTTTTTTCATCACTAGGAGACAATGCACTTCTGTTTGCGGCTATCGCATTACTCAAAGACCTCAATGCTCCTTCCTGGCAAACCCCTGTACTACAGCAATTCTTCGTCTTCGCCTTTATCGTTCTTGCTCCCTTTGTTGGCGCTTTCTCAGATGCGCTGCCTAAGGGGCAGGTCATGTTAATTAGTAATAGTATCAAAATAATCGGCTGTATTGCCATGTTGCTGGGTTTGCATCCACTGCTAGCCTACGGCTTTGTTGGTATTGGCGCGGCTTTGTATTCGCCAGCCAAATACGGCATTCTTACCGAATATCTCCCAGCCCATAGATTGGTCTGGGCAAATGGCTGGATGGAAGGTTTGACCGTTGCCGCTATTATTATGGGTGCCATATTGGGTGGGTTATTGATTGGTCATCGTGTTGAGGATGAAGTTGTACGGCAACTGGGTAGCCTTGAATTCAATGGCGGCATTGATACCGCTCCTGAATTTGCGGTTTTTGTCATACTTGGTTTTTATTTAGTGGCGACGATATTCAATCATTATATTCCCAAGCTGCCCATCGAACACACTTTGGCAAATCGAACGCCCGGATTCCTGGTAGCAGATTTTTGGCGAAGTTTTCTGCTGTTGTGGAAAGATCCTTTAGGGCAAGTCTCTCTTGCAGTAACCTCACTATTTTGGGGGGCAGGTACGAGCTTGCGATTTATTATTCTTGCCTGGTCTGCGGTAGCACTAAAGCTCGACCTGGAGCAAGCAACTCAGTTGACAGCATTAGTCGCTGTGGGTCTCGCCATCGGGTCTGTGATTGCGGCCAAGGCTGTGCCATTGGAACATGCCGTGAAAGTATTGCCTTTGGGTGTGGGCATGGGCTTTGCTGTATTAGGAATGGTATTCGTCACTGATTGGCGAATGGCGATGTTGGTGTTGATATTGATTGGTATCTTGGCGGGTAGTTTTTTGATCCCCATGAACGCCTTACTACAGCACCGGGGACACCAACTCATGGGCTCTGGACACTCCATTGCCGTGCAAAACTTCAACGAAAATCTTAGTATTTTATTGATGCTAGGCGCTTATGCGGCAATGATAGACATTGGATTTTCAATGAATACCATCGTGATCATATTCGGACTATTTGTTTCGGTTACAATGGGCTTGCTCACAAAAATACACACGCATGATCAGGATTATTAGAGGGGAGTGTACCTTCCTAATTCTGAGTTTTGAGTGCCCCTTTTTCCGGAGAATGCTATGCCTAAACCCATTACCCCTTTACTCGCCGCCGATACCATTATTGAGCTGACCGATTTCCCTGGACGTCCCATTGTCTTGATTGAGCGAGCCAATCCACCTTACGGTTGGGCGATTCCGGGGGGATTTGTCGATATTGGCGAAATTGTCGAGCAGGCCGCCGTGCGCGAGGCTCAGGAAGAAGTCGGATTGAACGTGCGTCTGATTGCCTTGCTTGGCATTTATTCCGATCCAATCCGCGATGCCCGTGGACATACGGTGACAGCGGTTTATGTCGCTGAGGCTGCGGGAATGCCAGTGGCAGCCGATGATGCCAAAAATTGCCGATTGTTCAGCCTGAATGAACTGCCGGAAACATTGGCATTCGATCACGCACTTGTACTCGCCGACTATAAAAAATATCGGGAAACGGGGCAAGTGGCGTCGCTACGGGACAGTCCTGATCAGATTTCGGACAAGCCCGTCATACACTAATGAACCTCTAAAAATTGCACTTCGACTGTTCGACAAGCTCACCGCTCAGTGAGAATGGTTATATTTGTAAATCAGTGTCTTATCCGTTTATGCTGAGCTTGTCGAAGCATTGATAGGCAATTTTTAGAAGCTCCCTAATGAGTGAGTGTCGACACTATAATTGAAAATTTCACTCGGCCTGAGAATGCCGCCGGTTGGTGGTTTATGTTTTCGGATGGTAACGGTTCATCGGTTTTTCAAACGGCACCAGCAGCCTGGATGTAACGCGGTGATGAAAAATATTTCCACGTCTCCTAAGCGTCTTCCTGAGTTTCTGCAAGTAAGTCTTTAAGATTTTCTTTTTGTAGCAACACAAAATCCTTACCTTGTTCGGCAGTTTTGCTCGTGATGGAAATAATCTCTTTACGATATTTATGCGCCATGTAACCCGAAGCAATGCCCAGGCTGAGCATGATAAGCGGATGTCTGGAAAGTGTGGTCATGATCCCTTTGCCGGTCTGTAATAGGGTTGTTGCCATTAAGCCCGTTGCGACCCCCATGACTATCATCTCTCCTTTAGATGTGTGACGGCCTTCCGTTTTCATTTGTCCTTTACCTGATTCTGTGCTGATAGAATCAGCTTCTTCATATTTTTGGTTCATTGCATGCCTTATACTTTGGATTTAAGAAATTATTTAAGACAGTTTTCATAGTCAAGTCAATTAAAAACACTTGTCTTGTTCAATTAGTGGGGTTCTGGTTTTATAAAATACCGGGAAACCTACCACATAATAGTCAGCCTGAATTTACTCAACTGAAACATATTTATTCGTTTATTAAGCGGAAAATATGAAGTCTAGCTTATTTGCTTGATTATATGTGCTACGAATTCTACCTCACCCAAAACCAACTCGACCTAGCCCAAGCCGATTTAAACAGCGCGTGGGAAATCATCGAACGCTGTGGCATGAAACTGTATGCAGTGGATTACTTAGCTTTACACGGACGTTACAGCCTTACCACCACTGACGTTGACACCGCTTTAAACCACTACCAAGAAGCCAAACAACTCATTCAAGAAACTGGCTATCATCTGCGTGATGCTGAATTGGACTTATTCGCCGCGCAATTGTGCCAACATAATCAGCCAGTCGAAGCCGGTAAAAACGCCGCAGATTACCTGCAAAAAGCCAAAAACCGCATAGAAGAAATCGGTCAATGGGGATTACTGCTGCGCTGGGAAAAATGAAAATTGACATATACGGGATATAACTGCATATTCCGGTTCAACTTGAACAATAAAAAAATATGTCTGCAATCGAACCATTAATTCGTCGTTGACAAGAATAATTGGGGGCGGAATAGCGTAGCTTATTCCGCCGGATGAAGACGGCACACATTCAGTACAATAAGGCTTGCGCCTATTGCTCGCTACGAAAATGCGCTGTACACGGTGGAGCAAGAAATTTCCGAAACCCTATGGCAGCTTATGGCATCAGCTGCGGTAAGTGAGTTAAAGAGTGATTGCCCAATATAAGTTAAGCACCGATAAGCCCAAATGAAAAAAAGAAATAATTAGAGGCAGAGGAAACTTACTTATCACTTTTTTATCTGAAGTTTCCCAGTTTTTAAACAAAGCCAATCACGCTGGCTACACCGGATAGAGATTTAATGCAGGGTTTGTGTAATTTATAGCAAACCCCAATTT
>JAYTJI010000213.1:0-1641 GCA_043731245.1 Methylococcaceae bacterium
ACTCCATCATTTCTTCTGAATTTTTGTAAATCTTCGATTCATTATTTTGCCTGTAAGGCTCTATTTATATGGTCTTCAGCGTTTCCGTTCAGGCACTAAGTAGTTACCATATTTTTTCCATTCTGTTCAATCAGGTCATAGCTTTGCAATCCCTGGTTTTTATAAGATCTTTTCTTTGGATCGTATTTAAGCAGGATTGAGTAAGTTCAGTACTGTTTGCGCTTGTTCAGCAGCTTCATGACCCAGGTTAGTCAAATAACCACCATCCTCCTGTGTTACCAGCCCCTTATCGTACAAACGTTTTGTGCCGGCAATAATTTCAGGCGCTGCCGTTTTATGTATTTTGATTCCTTCTTGTGTGGTGCTCAGGTTGTAGCGAACCAAAATGTTAAGTTCTTCTACAATGTCTTGGGTATAGGGCATAGCAAATCCTCACGATTTATTGATACAGGCTAATAGGATAAAGCTATTTCTATTGAAGAAGTATCTTTTTTCGAAGAAAATAATAGCGATGCCTCCTTAAGTGTAGCGCAGGGCTATGTAATCAGAGCGGATGCTTATTCATAAACCACACTTTTAAAGTGTTTGCTTGGCGCTAATAACGACGTACTGAACTGTCACAAATACAAGACCAGGCATCAATTCCTCCTGTTAAATTGGCAATATTTTTGTAGCCTGACTGCACAAGATAGTTAGCGGCTTGTTGGCTGCGCATACCATGATGGCATATCACCACAATCTCTTGGTGCGGATCAAGCTCTCCCAGTCTTTTCGGGATTTGATTAAGTGGAATTAAAACGCTGTTAGCAATATGCGCGTAATCAAACTCATTGGGTTCTCTGACATCCAGCAAAAATAGCTTTTCTTCCTGCTGAATTCTGTTCTTTAATTCTATTGCTGATAGCTGTTTTACAGTCATTGTTATCCTTTATTAATAAATCGATCCAGCCGTTGCATGGCGATAGCCATTTTAGCGATAGAAGTCGTATACGCAAAGCGAAGCATGTGCTGGGCTTCATAGTTACCAAAATCTTTTCCCGGTGTGATAGCAACCGCTTCAGCTTCCAAAAAATCCAGTGCAAATTGATAGCTATCGTCGGTAAACTTTTTGCAATTGGCATAAATATAAAAAGCCCCCTCAGGTTTAATGGGGATTTCAAACCCTAAGCGTAGCAAATTTTCGTAAAGAAAATCCCGTCTGGCGGCAAATTCTGCACGCCTATTCTCAAGCTCCGCTAGCGTGTTTTCATCAAAAGCAGCTAAAGCAGCATATTGCGCTTGTGTGGAAGTGGCAATGTAAATGTTTTGGGCTAATTTCTCAGTGGCTTCAATAAACTCATCAGGCACAATCAACCAACCAATACGCCAGCCGGTCATGCCAAAATATTTGGAGAAACTGTTGATAACAAATACATTGTCACTGAAAGCGAGTGCCGTAGTAGCATTTGTATCGTAAGTCAGTCCATGATAAATCTCATCCGAATAAAAACAGCCACCCAGGGTATTAACTGCATGAATACATTGCTTTAATTCTTCAGGGCTAATGAGCGTTCCTGTGGGATTAGATGGGGAGGCAATCAATGCGCCTTTAGTGGCAGGCGTCCAATACTCCTTGATGTGTCTTGCAGTTAATTGATAGCG
>JAYTJI010000214.1:0-16606 GCA_043731245.1 Methylococcaceae bacterium
TGGAAGAAAAAGATTTTAGAGGTGAACGGTTTGCTCAGTGGGAAGTTGACCTTAAAGGCAATAATGACCTGTTATCCATTACCCAGCCGGACATTATCAAGGCGATTCACAGCGCTTATTTTGAAGCGGGTTCTGACATTGTTGAAACCAATACCTTCAATTCAACCAGTGTTTCCATGGCGGATTACCGCATGGAGTCGCTGGCCTACGAACTTAACTTTGAATCGGCACGCGTAGCCAGGCAAGCTGCTGATGAATACACCGCTAAAACACCGGACAAGCCACGTTTTGTTGCGGGCGTATTAGGCCCTACTGCCCGTACTGCCTCGATGTCACCGGACGTTAATGATCCTGGCTTTCGCAATATATCGTTTGACGAATTGGTAGTCGCCTACACGGAAGCTACGCGCGGATTGATTGATGGTGGCGCGGATATTATCCTGATTGAAACTATTTTCGATACCCTGAATGCCAAGGCCGCTATTTTCGCGGTTGATGCGTATTTTGAAACCATCGGTTACAAGTTGCCGGTGATGATTTCCGGCACCATTACTGACGCATCCGGTAGAACGCTTTCCGGGCAAACAGTTGGTGCTTTCTGGAATTCATTAAAGCATATTAAGCCAATTTCATTTGGCTTTAACTGCGCATTAGGCGCAACCGAACTGCGCCAATACATCGCTGAATTAGCGTCTATTGCTGACACCCACGTTTCCGCACATCCCAATGCGGGCTTACCGAATGAGTTCGGCGAATATGACGAAACGCCTGAACAAATGGCCAAAGAATTGGCAGACTGGGCACAAAGTGGTTATCTGAATATTATCGGCGGTTGCTGCGGCACTTCGCCCGCAACGATCAAAGCCATTAGCGATGCGGTAAGTCAATATCCGCCGCGTGTTATTCCAAAAATCGCCAAACAATGTCGCTTAGCAGGTCTTGAACCTATGATAATTGGCCCAGACAGCTTGTTTGTGAATGTCGGTGAACGCACCAATGTCACTGGCTCTGCTGCCTTTAAACGACTGATTATCGAAGGTGATTTTGAAGCTGCGTTAGATGTCGCCAAACAACAAGTCGAAAACGGCGCACAAATTATCGACATCAACATGGATGAAGGCATGTTGGAGTCCAAAGAGGCCATGGTACGGTTTTTGATGCTGATTGCCGCAGAACCCGATATTGCTAAAGTGCCCATCATGCTGGACTCCTCCAAATGGGATATTCTGGAAGCAGGACTTAAATGTATCCAGGGCAAAGGCGTGGTCAACTCTATTTCGCTGAAAGAAGGCGAGGAGGTGTTTATCAAACATGCCAAACTGGTACGTCGTTATGGCGCGGCAGTCATAGTCATGGCGTTTGATGAAGAAGGGCAGGCGGATACCAAAGCTAGAAAAGTCGAAATATGTCAGCGCGCCTATAAAATTCTCGTCGAACAAGTCGGTTTTCCACCCGAAGACATTATTTTCGACCCCAATATTTTCGCTATTGCCACTGGCATTGACGAACACAACAACTATGGGCTGGACTTTATCCAAGCCACCCGTGAAATCAAGCAAACTTTACCTTACGTATTAATTTCCGGCGGAGTGTCCAACGTGTCGTTTTCGTTTCGCGGCAATAATCCCGTACGTGAAGCCATTCATGCCGTATTTTTATATCATGCCATTCAGGCGGGTATGTCGATGGGTATCGTCAATGCCGGACAACTAGCAATATACGAAGACATCCCCCGTGACTTGCGTGATGCGGTTGAAGCCGTGGTTTTAAACACCCACGACGGCAGCGGCACTGATAAATTGCTGGAACTGGCGGCGAAATACCGTGGCGATGGCAGCAGCAGCGAAGTCAAACAAGAAAATCTGGAGTGGCGCGACTGGCCGGTCAGTAAACGGCTGGAACATGCCTTGGTGAAAGGCATCACCGATTATATTGACGAAGACACCGAACAGGCGCGGCAAGAAGCGGAAAGGCCACTACACGTTATTGAGGGCGCGTTGATGGACGGCATGAACGTGGTCGGCGATTTATTTGGCGCAGGCAAAATGTTTCTGCCGCAAGTGGTTAAGTCAGCACGGGTGATGAAAAAAGCTGTGGCCTATTTAATGCCGTTTATGGAAGCTGACAAGTCTGCTGAAGACCGCCAAACCAACGGCAAAATTCTCATGGCGACTGTTAAAGGCGATGTGCATGACATTGGTAAAAATATCGTCGGCGTGGTGCTGCAATGCAATAACTATGAGGTCGTTGACTTAGGCGTGATGGTATCTTGCGAGAAAATCCTGCAAACTGCACGCTTGGAAAATGTCGATATTATCGGCTTAAGCGGCTTGATTACGCCATCGTTGGATGAAATGGTGCATGTCGCCAAGGAAATGCAGCGCCAAGGCTTTACTATCCCTCTGATGATCGGCGGCGCAACCACTTCGCGTGCGCATACTGCGGTAAAAATAGAGCCACATTACAAAGGTGCAACCGTTTATGTCACCGATGCTTCACGCGGCGTGGGTGTGGCCAGTAATCTGTTAAGTGGCGAGCTGAAAGATGACTTTGTCAAAAGCATCCACGAAGAATACGCAGAAGTCCGCGAGCGGCACAAAGGCCGCGAAGCGAAAACCAAGCAACATACCTTGGAAGCCGCCAGAGATAACAAATTCAGAGGCACACACGAACCGTTTAAACCATCATTTTTAGGTTTAAAAGTGATCAACAATTTCTCACTGGCAACGTTAGCGAAGTATATCGACTGGACACCGTTTTTCCAAACCTGGGAAATGGCAGGCAGCTACCCTAAAATACTCGATGACGAAATCGTGGGTGTAGAAGCCAGAATCTTGTTCAGCGATGCTAATGCTATGCTGAAACAAATTATTAACGAGAATTGGTTAACTGCCCGTGCCGTGATTGGCTTCTTCCCTGCCAATAGTGATGGCGATGATGTGATTGTCTACACCGACGAATCACGCACACAAACCCGTGAAGTGCTGCACCATCTGCGCCAACAAAACATGAAAGCACCCGGTCGCCCGAATTATTGCCTATCCGATTTTATTGCGCCAATCGGCAGTGGCAAAGCCGACTATATTGGCGGCTTTGCGGTCACCACCGGCATCGGGATTGAAGAAAAATTGCAGCAATTTGAACAAGATCATGATGATTACAGTTCTATCATGCTCAAAGCTTTGGCGGATCGCTTAGCCGAAGCCTTTGCCGAGTATATGCACGAAGTAGTCAGAAAAGAGTATTGGGGTTATGCCAAGGATGAGGCCATCGATAATGAACAGCTGATTAACGAGACTTACCAAGGCATACGCCCTGCGCCGGGTTATCCCGCTTGCCCGGATCATACTGAAAAAGCCAAGTTGTTTGAGTTGCTCAATGTCACAGCCAACACCAGCATAGAACTGACCGAAAGCTTTGCCATGTATCCGGCTTCGGCTGTCAGTGGTTGGTATTTTTCACATCCTGAGTCGCAGTATTTTAATGTGGGCAAAATTGATCAAGATCAATTGAGTGATTACGCACGCCGCAAGGGCATTGCGGAAGAGGTTGCGGCGCGGTGGTTGGCGGCGCATTTACATCATTGATAAGTTCGTAGATTTGCGTTATCGCTAACCCAAACTACTAGCTGTTTACCCCCATTTACCAAAGGAAAAGCGTGTGAACATTAATGCAAGCATAGTAGACCAACGTTTGACGGGAATTACTCAGGAATATCTGGCGTTAATTGAGCCATACGCAAAAAATGATACGGATAAACAAAAATCAGTTGCGTTCGTCTTATTGTGCGCAAGCACGGCGCTTGATTTTACGCTTGAAGATGCGGCGGAACTACTTACAGAAGGCGGGAATGATGCAGGGGTTGACGCACTTCATTTTAGCGAGCCTGATGATGGTGAATTTACTATTACCATTTTTCAAGGGAAATACAAAAGAGATTTGATGGGGGATGCTAACTTTCCAGAAAACGGGATAAAAACTGCTATCAATATGGTAGGTACATTATTTGATCCGAGTAAATCCATTACGCTAAACCAACATCTTGCTCCACGTATAGAGGAAATTCGTTCACTCATTCGCGACGGGCATATCCCTAATGTTCGTTTGATACTTTGTAACAACGGCGCGAAATGGAATGGGCAAGCGCAATCATGGATTGACCAGACCGGATTTTCACCCGATCAAGTCACTTGGATACATTTCAACCATGACAACATTGTTGCCGTGTTACAAAGCAAAAAAGCAGTGAATGACAGTATCCAATTGCAGGGTAAAGCCGTCATCGAGGAGTTTGACTTTCGTCGCGTACTTGTCGGTAAAGTGGCTATCACGGAAATTGCAGAGTTATTTGATCGACACAACGATTTGTTATTAGAACGAAATATTCGCCGCTACCTTGGCCTGCATGCCAATCGAGTCAATTCGGCCATACACGCGACACTGGCTGACACAGAAAAAAGTGCAAATTTTTATTTCTTCAACAATGGCATTACCATGATTTGTCGTAAATTTCGTCATAACGCATTACAAGGTGAAAGTTATCAACTCAAAGTTGAGGGAATTCAAATTATTAACGGTGGGCAAACTTGTAAAACCATTCAGCAAACCGTCAATGATTCAACACAAGATTTTAGTGGTGTTTATGTTTTGTTGCGTCTTTATGAATTGGCTGACGACGATCAAAATTTTGTTCGAGATATTACTTATGCTACTAATAGCCAAAACCCGGTGGACTTGCGTGACTTGCATTCAAATGATGAGATCCAAAAACAACTGGAAATAGGTATCGGTGAACTGAAGTATAACTATAAGAGCAAGCGCGAAGAAGGAGGCGGTGGAACGACCGCTATCGCCAGCACTATAGTTGCCGAGGCTGTTTTGGCGATTTGGCGCAATAAACCCCATCAGGCAAAATTCTTGCGTAGAGAGCATTTTGGTAAACTTTACCAAGAAATATTTAAAAACCTGAATGCGGCGCAGGCGGTATTGGCCGTATTAATTTTTCGTATTGTAGAGAATGAACGTAAAAGGCCTACACTACCCACTCCCCCAGACTTCTTACCTTACGCAGCACATTATTTAGCAATGTTAGTAGGACAGCAATTGCTACAAACGCAAAACTTGAAAATGGAACAAGTAGATCATAGGAATTTCAGTTTGTTAGTGGAGACGTTAGCTTCCAAAAAAGATTCTTACCTTCAAGATGCCTTCAAAGAGATAAGTGTCGCCCTAGGTAAGTTGTATGGTGGACAAAATGTTTCTTTGCAGCAATTATCTGCAACATTCCGACGAGGTGATTTATTAGAAAATTTAGGTTATTAAGTTAAAGCCCGTAGTTGGGTTGAACAACGTGAAACCCAACATTTCCACTTCGATGCGTTGGGCTACGCTATCGCTAACCCAACGAACTCCCTAGATAGAGAAAACACAATAGATACTATCGCAACGCATTATATCAATGACAAAATCAGTATTGATCCTGATACATGCAATGGAAAACCGACCATTGAGAGGCAAAAGAATTACCGTACAAACTATTCTGGAATTTTTAAGTGCGGGAGGAAATCCACAACAAATTTTAGAACAATACCCCCTCGTTAGAAGCAGAAGATATTAGCGCCTGCCTGACCTTTGCTTGTAAGCTCATGGATCATAAAATACATCCTGAAACATGTCGCTTGAATGAAAAAATATCTAATTGATGTCAATCTACTACGCTATTTTTCGTTGTGGGCGGGTGAAGAGTATGAGCATGTGGTAAATATAAACGATGAACTCACAGACAGTGAAATATGGTTGTATGCCAAACGGCAGCAACTAACGATTGTCAGTAAAGTTGCTGATTTTTCAGGGCTGGTTTTACTCAATGAACCGCCGCCACGCGTCATTCATATAACAACGGCAATATGAAAATGCGGGAGTTTCATCAAGCCCTGTCTATTGTTGGGTGGAAACATGCGCGTTAAGCGAAGATTATAAGCTGGTGCGTGTGTATCAGGATCGAATTGAGGGTATAGTTTAACTGGTGTCTTTAATAGAATAATTCGTATTATTCGACAAATGTTTTATTGGATTAGCAGGGTATCCCCATGTATTTATTATTAGGCACAGCTGACTGTCATCTTTGCGAACAGGCGGCAGAGATTATACATAACGTGCAGAAACGTCATCCTATCGACGTACAGGAAGTTGATATTGCGGAGCATGAGCATTGGCAAGCCGATTATGCCACTCGGATTCCGGTGCTTTACCATAGCGCATCAGGGGCGTATCTTGCTTGGCCGTTTAACGAACACACACTGGAACTCTTTATTAACGAGCTGATGTTACGCAGCCTGTAATTTCCGCAATTCTTCATAAGCCATCCGGTTCGCCTTAATGAATAACTTAGTCGGTAGCGCAAAATGATTGGCCTTGTGTTTTATCTTCAGACACTCCAGCTTGAACACCGCATAGACCGACATGAAGACATGGTTGTTCTGGGTAGTGACCGTGCGGGTTGGCGACTTCGCCAAGCCCGCGTTGGATTTTAATGACTTGTGGAACTCCTCGACTTTCCACCGTTTCTGGAAGATCGTGGCGACTTGTCTGCCTTCGCACGCCAAATCGCTGTATATCAGATTCAATAGGCCGATACCGCCGTCTTTGTTTGTAAAGACCCGATCAAAAGCACTTCCTGTTGGAAGCACTTTCGAGCAACCATGCACCGCCTGCTGATCCGTACAAAGCGTCCTTCTTTCTTGTCTTCTGTTAAAGCCACCAAGCGGTTGTCCTTGAGGGCGCTAATGAAGTGCTTGTTTTTCTCAGGGTGAACTGAAAGTGTATAATTCTAATTTTATTTTTTCCATACTGAAATAATACGCTTTTTGAGAGCGTGCTGCGTAACATCAGTTAATATTTGCCAACAATGGTACGACCGCCTTACTGTGATTTAAACTCTCAGCAAGGCTTTAGCCATTCTTTCAGAAAGTTGTGCTTCGACAAATTGGGGTTCGTTGGGTGGATAAAGTTCTACTTCATCCAGTTCAAAGTTATATTCTTTGCCCAGTGCAATCAATTCTCTGATTTTTTGTACGGCTAACAGTTTTTCCTTCAATTCAGGATCTGTTTTAGCGTGTTCAGAAAATGCTTTTATTTGTGCGATTGACATAGTGTTTACTCCTATTGTTTAAAAGTGCGCTTTGCCTTGCAAAGCAGTTGATGAAAAATCCAGAGGTATTGCTACACGCTATAAGGCGTGCTTACCCAATCTTTAAGTATCGCGACATCACGTTCGGGTAAATAGGAAAAATCTCCGCTAATATCCTTAAAAACCGCTACGCCGCTGTGCGGAGAAACCAGTTTGCCTTTAACCATATAAAAGAACCAGGCAAAAGGATAGCCTGCCTGCCGGTCAAAACGGGTTAACAGGTTTTGCAGTGAGACGCCTTTTTTGCCGTTAATATTTTCCAGTCGCGGGACGTTTTTTTGCTGGGTATTGATAATTTCAATGTTAATTTGTTGTTCTCCGAAGCGTCCGGTATGCCGGAAAGGCCGCACAATCCAGTCGTCGGAAAGTACGGCTTTTTGCAGGGCGCTGCTTCGGTTCCAGTCATCGATAAAACGTTGTACCGGATGTTCTTCGATATGGTATTTATTGATTTCTTCCATGAAAATCGCCACGTCAGTTTTACGTCGATAAGAATAACGTGTGATTCCAATATGGAATGCTTCTATACATTCCGGCTCCAGCGGATCAATAAATTCTTCTAAATCTTCGGGCGGATTGTGTTCACCGACCAGTAAGCGATCCGACATTTCATGGGTTTTATCAATGTCGATCTGTATGAATTGTTCTGCTTTACAGCCCGTTTGAATAACAAAGTGCAGGGTGTTGCCGGTTTGCCGCGTGGCAATCAGCTTTTTTTCCCGTGCATGATCGATCAGGGTTTGCAGGTTTTTGCCGCATTCGATATAAGTCCGTTCCGTCCATTCAATCAGATCGCTTGCAATTCGGTTACCCTCCATATCCACAATACCACCTAGCCGATACCATTCTTCACCTGTTCTGGCTAACCGAATGGGATAATCAGGGTTAAGTGATTGCAGTATGGCGAGTAAAGTTTCATCATCTTGACCAGGTAATGTCTGCTTACAGATTTTTGCAAGCTGTTGTCCATCCAGGTGAAAAGATTGCTCAGCCATTGTCTTCTTCCGGTTTCGCATTCCCATCTGCTACGTACCCTAAAGGGCATAAATGGGGATGGTTAATTAATCGTTCCCGCACCGCAGTCCTGACATCAGGCTCGGGATCATTAAACAAACAGACCAGTGCCTCAGGCGCAACGCGCTGAACAGCGGTATAACGAACCACCCAATCGCGGTCATTTAACAAAGTAACGGCATCCGCTGGACTCATGCGTTCAGCGATGATGCGTCTTACTTCAGGTGCATCGTCATGCGCCATTAAGCCTAAGCTAACTTCGGGTAAGCGTTCAGCAACCACTTTTCTGACTTGCAAATCGTTATCACGAATAAGACGAAATAAACGTCCTGTCGGCAGTCGTCTGGCAACGGTTAATCTGACAATGTAGTCCGGGTCTTTAGCCAGTTTTTCCAATTCTTCGGGGGCAATGCGATCAGCGACAGTCATACGCACTTCCCGGTCAGGATCATCAAGCATTTGATTTAGCTGAGTTTTGGGTATTCGATAGGCGACAGCGCGTCTAACCACCTCATCTTCATCAGTAATCAAGTCAGTCAACGCCTTCTGTGGGGCATAACGTACGGCAATAGCACGCCTTTCCCAAAATTTATCTTGTAGATATTGCTCAGCAAAACCTGGATTTACGCGAAAAAAGCGGTCGATCTGCCGGCCGCTTTCTACAAATACACAAGTATCACCAGGCATACAGCGCCCCATTAACAGGGTTTTGCCACGAAAAGGGCATAAACTGCAATCAGCAATAGGAACGCTAACAGAGCTTTCACCATCAGACATTGAATCAGTTCCGTTTATTCAGGGATGATTTCCGCAACGACAATACCCGTTGCAACCTCATAATCATTGGTCAGGCACAGACAGTGTTCCCGACCGTCAATCAAATAAAGATTAAAGTCTTTATGCTCAATAATGGGCGTATTATTAGGCAAATCATCATCCATACAGTAAGTGAAATGGAGTGGTTGATAATCTTGTCTTAGTACCGAAACTGTGGCTTCATCAACACCCATTGTTTCGATTTTTGCCGCGATGGCGTTGACTTGCTCTGTGGTAATCATCCCGTTGCTTCCCGCTCAAATCTAAACCGATTGCTTGCGTCAATACCCATGACTTTAGCCAGCCAAGGCGGCGGCGTTCCGGCAATCACTGTTTGCAGTTGGCTTATGATGTCGGCAATGGTTTCAACACCTGGCAGCTTCATCGGATGTATACCCAGCTTGACAATTTTTGCCGCTGCGGGGCCACCCACTGAGGCTATATAAAGTACCTGACAATCCTGGATCAGTTCTGCTCTAAAGAGGTTCTTATCGTCCACTTCCAGACCATCCGGTATGTCTGTATTACGAATGTCAATTAAACGGCTTTCTTTGGCTGATACCTGATAGATCATGAATTGATTGCAAGAACCGAAATGACCGTCGACTTTCATGCCATCATTACTGGCGCATGCGATACGAACGGAGCCGGGCATATCGCCATCAATATAGGCTTCTTGTTTTTGCCTGGCCGATTGAGTATCTAAACCAGATTTAAGAATGCTTAAAGCATGAGTCAATAAAGGCTCGTCGACATCTAAAAACTCACCCGCCAGCGCGGATTTAAGCGTTTTCAGATTAATGCCGACAATTTTTTCTTCAGTGATGGGAAGGTCGATGCAGTCAGTCAATACTGATAGCAAGCGTTTGGCATCCGTATCGGGCAAAGCGCGAGCTGCCAACCCGATACGTAAAGCCAGTTCTCGTGAGATAGCCTGGCTGTTCATCTGCTTACGCCTCTAAAGGCAAAATGCAGTTGTCGATAGGGCAGACTTTAACGCATTGCGGTATGTCAAAATCACCTTCACATTCGGTGCAGGTTTTTTTGTCGATTTTAAAGACAATAGCGCCTTCGGTTATGGAGTCTGTCGGACACACTGGCAGGCAGTCGCCACATGAAATACAATCCGCTTCAACAATATATAAGGCCATGATTATTCTCCTGAATCTAAACGTTTCGCGCGTAAGGTAACGGGAAAGTCCGGCTGTTCGTTTATGGGTTCAAAGTAATATTTTGAGCCATCACTGAGTAGAACTTCACCCCCCCATTTTTCTGGGGTATCGAATTCAACGGATTCCGCCACTTCTTCCAAATCTTTTTTGGGAACGTAGAAGATTAACTTGCCTTCTGCATTTTTTTTCAACATGACACTAGGCATGGGGTTCTCCGTTTACACGCATTGGGGGTTGTGGGGGCAAAGTGCCCCCGGCTTGATCAATGAACTAACTACGAAAAGTTGTAGGGTATGCACCGCATACCATTTTCAAAGCTTACCACTCACAGCAGCTCTAAAAAGGTACGCAATGCGTACCCTACCCATTAACGAACCAAATCGTAGTTATAGTCTGTTGTACCCATGCCTTTGGTTTCTTTATCCAGTTGCTCCAGAACGGCATTAACCAGGGTTGTCAGCATATAAATAGCGCCTTCATAACCCAGCGTTGTCATTCTGTGCAGATGATGCCGGTCAAAGATTGGGAAACCAATGCGTATCAAAGGCACTTCAAACTCTTCGCCCTTATAGAAAGTATCCCGTTGGATAAACTTGCCGTAAGAATTGCCGATCATGAAGTCCGGTTTGTTAGTAAATACCAATGACCGGAAATGCCATAAATCTTTACCAATATGGACTTGTGTATTTTGTCCATAAGGTGAATCTTTGAGCATTTTATCCATCGCTTTCAACCAGCGTTTGTTGGCGTGGTTGCACAATACATCGGCAGGTTCAGCACCCATTTCCAGCAGGAAATGGGTCATACCCATGACAAAATCCGCATCGCCGTACAAGGAAAACTTCTTGCCGTGCATCCAGGTGTGCGAGTCAGTCATCATGTCAACCAAGCGACCGCGCTCAAGTTCCAGAGAAGCAGGAATGGGTTTGCCGGTTAATTCGGATATTTTCATCAGGAAATCATCAGTCCATTGCAGCCCCATCGGAATATTGATGGCCGTAGCGGGTTGATGCCAGATAGTGTCGACAAACTTTTTAGTTTTTTCCAACTGCCAGGGTTGTAGCAACAAGGTATCAATTGCATTAGGCGCATCTTTCACTTCAGCTTGAGTAGTGCCGCCGGCATACATACGGAAGGTACCGTCTGCTGGCGTATCCAAAACTTCAGAAGGATCACTTAAAAGCGAGTAATCAACACCCATTTCTTTCATCATGCGGTGCATGACTCGGAAGTTGCCCAGATAGGTTTCGAAGCCAGGAACCAGGTTGATCTTGCCATTTGAACCGACTTTTTTGTCGCTCATATGATTAAGCGTGAAATAACGCAACATGCCTTCGAACATATTATCCCAGCCCGTGGTATGACTACCGACAAAGCTTGGGGTATGCGCATAAGGTGTTGGAAAATCCTGTTCGATATGTCCGGCATTCTTAGCATTATTGATGAAGGCATTTAAGTCGTCACCGATAACTTCCGCCATACAAGTTGTTGAAACGGCGATAATCTCCGGCTTGTACAGGGCTTTGGCGTTTTCCAAACCGGCCATCATGTTTTTCTGGCCACCGAAAACTGCCGCATCTTCTGTCATGGAATCAGATACGCAGGCAACAGGCTCTTTGAAATGACGGTTAAAATAGGTGCGGAAATAAGCAACACAACCTTGCGAGCCATGGACATAAGGCATGGTTTTTTCAAATCCCAGCGCACAAAGGACAGCGCCTAAGGGTTGACAGGCTTTAGCCGGGTTTACCGTTAATGCTTCGCGGTTAAAATTGAGTTCTTGGTATTCTTTAGTGGTCGTCCACTGAAACACTTCATCAATTTTTTCCTGGGGATGACGCTCTTCATAAGCTTCACGTTTATTTGCCAGATTTTCCTTGTATTCATCATTACGGAATAAAGGATAGCTGGGTTGAATGTTATCGACTTCTTGACTCATGATAATCTCCTACGCGCCACTAATCTGTGGACGACGGTTGAGGAACGGTAGGGTACGCATTGCGTACCGTTTGCAAATCATGCGGCGTACCTGAGAAGGTACGCGATGCGTACCCTACAGGGTTGAACCGCGTAGGGTGGGCAGGCTTTTTTGCCCACCCTAAATATGACAACCAAATAGGGTGGGCAGAACAGCATTGCCCACCCTACAGATTACGCGCCTGCGGCAACAGCTACGCTTGGGCTTTGATCAGTTTTCCAAGGCACTTTCACTTGCTTCCAGCAAGGGTTATTCAAAGTCATGTCCATATCGCGGGCGAAGATGGCAAAGCCGTCATAACCGTGATAAGGGCCGGAATAATCCCAGGAGTGCATTTGCCGGAAAGGGATGCCCATTTTTTGGAAAATGTATTTTTCCTTGATGCCGGAACCGATCAGATCAGGTTGAACTTTCTTAACGATCTCTTCAAACTCATAACCGGTCACATCGTCATAAATGATTGTCGCATTGCCCATTTCCTTGATAGTACGGTCATAGTCATCGTTGTGACCAAATTCATAACCGGTACCAACCACTTCCATACCTAAGTCTTCATACGCACCGATCACATGACGTGGGCGCAAGCCGCCGACGTAGAGCATGACGCGTTTGCCTTGTAGGCGTGGTTTGTATTTCTCGATAACCGCATTGTATTCAGACTGATATTTGGCAATCACTTTTTCAGCACCTGCCTGAATGGTTTCATCAAACAGTGCTGCAATTTTGCGTAAGCTTTCAGCAATTTTGGTAGGGCCAAAGAAGTTATACTCAATCCAGGGAATTTTGTATTTTTCTTCCATGTGCCGTGCAATGTAGTTCATTGAGCGATAGCAATGGATCAAATTCAGCTTAACCTTGGGGGTTTTTTCCATTTCCGCAATCGTACCGTCACCAGACCATTGGGCGACAACGCGTAAGCCCATTTCTTCCAGTAAAGTACGTGAAGCCCAGGCATCACCACCGATGTTATAGTCACCGATGACAGCGACATCATAAGGTGTGGTTGGGAAGCTTTCGTCACCATCGCGGTTTTCCAATACCCAGTCCCGAATCGCATCATTAGCAATGTGATGGCCTAGCGACTGGGAAACGCCGCGAAAACCTTCGCAACGAACAGGTACGACAGGCTTGCCGATTTCCTTGTTAGCTTTCTTAGCTACCGCTTCAATATCATCACCAATCAAACCAATCGGGCATTCAGATTGAATACTGATGCCTTTGTTTAATGGAAACAGTTCTTCGATTTCATTCATGATTTTGGCGAGCTTTTTATCGCCGCCGAAAACAATGTCTTTCTCCTGAAAATCAGAAGTAAAGTTCATCGTACCGAAAGTATTAATGCCGGTAGTTCCTACATAATAGTTACGGCGACCTGCTCGAGAATACTGACCACAGCCAACCGGGCCATGGGAGATATGAATCATATCTTTAATCGGGCCCCAAACCACACCCTTGGAACCAGCATAAGCGCAGCCACGAATGGTCATAACGCCGGGCTGGGACTTGCGGTTTGAAGTAATACATTTATTTGATTTTTCAAGCGATTGATCGTTAACCGCTAAATGTTTAGCGCGATCTTTTCTCGCTTGTTCGGGATAGACTTCCAGCACTTCTTGAATCAGCGCTTCGGTCTCTTCTCTTGTTAGAGCTGCCATGATTATCTCCTACTAATGCCGTGGGTAATCTCCCAACAGACAGGTTTTAGGACGGGAATTATGCTGGAGTACGCACTGCATACTCCGGCATTTTTCAGTTTTAAGCGCCCGCTTCTGCGGCTGCCGTTTGACCCACGATAGATTCATCCACTTGATCGATAATGCCGAATTCCATCATCAATTCTTCCAGCTCATCCATCGTAATGGGTGTAGGAATGATGAAATTGGTATTGTCACGAATTTTAGTCGCTAGATCGCGGTACTCTTGAGCCTGTTTATGGTTGGGTTCGTATTCGATAACAGTCATCCGACGAATTTCAGCGCGTTGCACGACATTATCACGCGGTACGAAATGAATCATGGTGGTACCGATTTTTGCAGCCAGAGCCGAGATCAATTCATCTTCACGCGCCGTTTCACGCGAGTTACAAATTAAACCGGCCAAACGCACACTGCCTGAGTTAGCGTATTTCACGATACCCTTGCAGATGTTGTTAGCCGCATACATCGCCATCATTTCTCCCGAGCAGACGATGTAAATTTCTTGCGCCTTATTTTCACGGATTGGCATGGCAAAGCCACCACACACAACATCCCCAAGTACATCATAAAAAACGAAGTCAAGTTCATCGTCATAAGCACCTTCTTCTTCAAGGAAGTTAATTGCCGTGATTACACCGCGGCCTGCACAACCGACACCAGGCTCAGGACCACCTGACTCAACACATTTAATACCGCGGTAACCCGCTTTCAGTACATCTTCAAGTTCTAAATCTTCAACACTACCTGCTTCCGCCGCCAAACTCATAATGGTGGTTTGCGCTTTGGCATGTAAAATTAAACGGGTAGAGTCAGCTTTTGGATCGCAACCAACTATCATTACACTGTTACCTAATTCTGCCAGCGCAGAAACCAGGTTTTGAGTTGTAGTAGACTTACCAATTCCACCTTTACCGTATATTGCACATTGACGTAATCTTGCCATGATGTTCTCCTCGTTTGGGACGTTGTTGTTAATGACATTATGGATAAAGCAAACGCTGTGCCAACTGTTAAAAATAACATAACAGTTTGATTTTAAAGTATTTATATATTATCGACGATTATATTCAACGTGGTATTTCAAACATTTTGTTGTGCTGGTGTAAGCTTGCTAACAGTGTGGTTATCACTACCTTATAAGTTGCCAAACTATTCATCTTTTTGACCGTTTCACACCAAAAACCATTAAAATCTATCCTGCTTTTAAACCAACCAAACAAAAACAATGAGGTAAGGCTAAATACTATGACTATCAAAACAAAGTTAAGCTGGGGTATTTTAGGCGCTGCCCGTATCAACGAGCGCTTGTTACCTGCCATCGTCGAAGCAGCGAATGCCAGGCTGGTCGCTATTGGCAGCCGTCGCCCCGGCGCTGCCGCTCAAACACTGGCACAGTACGCGCCGCATCAACAGAATGTAGCGGCTTATGACAATCTGGAAGCAGTGCTGGACGACGCTGAAGTTGAAGCGGTGTACGTGCCTCTCGCCAATCATGAGCACGCCGAATGGGTGCTGCGTGCCATCGAGCGTGGTAAACATGTGCTGTGCGAGAAACCTATGGCACTGACGGTGGCGGATATTGAGGCTATCAAAGCCGCCGCAAGTGCGCATAAGGTAACGGTCATGGAAGGCTTTATGTACCGGTTTCACCCGCAGCACGCACGCGTACAGGAATTGATTCGTTCGGGGACAATAGGCGAAGTAAAGTCGGTGCGTGCCAGCTTTTCTTTTATGATGCGCCCTGCGCGAATATATCGTCTTGCCGAAAGCGTCGAACACGGAGGCGGTGCGATGTGGGACATCGGTTGTTACGCAATCCATTCAGCCCGGATGTTTTTTGATCAGGATCCGGTTGCAGTGACAGCTATATCTAAGTATGTGGAAAGTGGTGCTGATATTACCACCAGCGGCATTATCGACTTTGGCACAGGAAAATACGCACATTTCGATTTCAGCTTTGAGCGTGCGCGGCGCTGTGAATATGAAATTACAGGCACAAAAGGCGGCATTTTGTGCCACGCTGTATGGCAATTGCCGGGCGATGTTCCGGTGATTTCATGGTGGACTGAAGATGGCTTTCATTGCGAAGAACGGTTACCTGCGGAAAATCACTTTAGGCTTGAAATCGAGCATTTCAGTAACTGTGTTTTAAATGGTGATACACCAGCGCTTTCATTGGATGATGCACAAGCCAATTGCCAGATCATTGTTGCTGCCTTGCAATCCTCAGCCCAAGGACGCGTGGTTAAATTGGTTGAATAAGACCTTGATTTATTTAAACCGGATCATAAACCAGAAAGTATCCAGGGATTTCAGACGATAGGTCGAACCCTTGCAATAATCATTTTATGAGGAATATCATGTCAGATTTTAAAAAATATCACTGTTTAGAATGTGAGCACATCTATGATGAAGAAAAAGGCGATCCTGACAGCGGAATTGCACCGGGAACTCGTTGAGCTGATATTCCAGAGGACTGGGATTGCCCGATCTGTGGCGCTCCGAAAAGTTTTTTTAAGTTGATGAGTTAATATTAAGCGGATTTACGACTGTATTTCTCATATTCCTCTATTATTTTCCACGCCCATTGATAGCTTTGTTCAAAAATCCCATTAGCTGCAAACGATGTGCATGCTTCGTCGAGTGTGATTAAAAATGCGGTTTTTTTCATTCAGGTAGGGTGCGCTGTGCGCACCACACGCCACCTTTGCCGCCGAAAAGGTGCGCACAGCGCACCCTA
>JAYTJI010000215.1:0-7677 GCA_043731245.1 Methylococcaceae bacterium
TGACATTGCATAAAGCGGCCTTGCCAATGCTTGATATTCGTTTCCTATAAGATACAATATCCACATGAAGTACGAACTACAAAGCACTCAAACATTCAATGCCTGGCTTGTTAGGCTGAAAGACCCTGTGATCAAAAACAAAGTATTGAACCGGCTTGACCGCGTGAGCAACGGTAATTTTGGCGACTGCAAGCCACTATCCGGCAATTTGTTTGAGTTGCGGTTTGTTTTTGGCGCCGGCATCCGTATTTATTACACCATTAAAGGCCATCAAGCTGTCTTGCTGCTGGTGGGTGGCGACAAGTCTAGCCAAAGCCATGATATTGAAAAAGCAAAAACCATTATGAAAGCACTGGAGGATTAAGTCATGACTGAAAAAATTACCCTTTTTGATGTGGCTGAACATCTCAAAACGGATGAAGATATTAAAATCTTTCTCAAAGAATCGGCTGATACCGGCAATGCGTCTGACTTTATCCATGCACTTAATACTGCCGCCCGAGCTAAGGGCATGACCGAAGTTGCAAAACAGGCCGGTGTGACGCGGGCGAGCCTTTATAAGTCACTAGCTGATGACGGCAACCCCCGGTTTGATACCATCACCAAGATTGTCGAAGCGTTGGGTTGTAAGTTGGTGGTGTCTTGACCAACTTGGCAATTAATAGGGTCAAGGCCGTAAGTCATAATGAAGCAGGGTGCAATAGCCGCTTTATCGCGTATTACACCGTATTCATGGAAAACCGCTAAAACAAACGCACTATACACCGGAATGATTGAATTACGACAAACGCGGAAATTGAGTTGCGGAACAACGGTGCGGCGCACTATGCGGCGCTATTCCAACTTACGCACCACAACCCGCCGCAGCGAATACGGCGCCTTAAGCCGCCTGGCCAAAGCCATCGGCGCAGACAACCAAACCACCGGCTACCGCTATGACAGCCAAGGCAACCGGACCGACCCGCTGGGCCACACCACCAGCCACAACTATGACAGCCTGGACCGGCTGGTGCAGACCCTCGACCCCGCCAACGACAGCAGCCAAACCGGTTTTGACAGCCGAAGAACAATAAAGAACAATAGGGGACAGACCACGGTTTATTTTACGATTTATTTTATGTTCAAATAACCCGTCTTAATTTTCAGGAGTGTAAAAACGTGGTCTGTCCCCTAATCTCCTTTACAGCTTTATTGATTTAAAGCCAATAAAGTAGCGATCTTCCTGGGGGATGGACAGGTGATTGGGGCAATTTTTTAGGTGTAAAAAAAACCGCTCCGAGGAGCGGTTTTAAAAATAAGGAAAAATACAGGATTAACCTTGTTTTTTCTTGCGGATGCCTAAGCCAGCAAGGCCGGCGCCTATCAGGGCTAAAATTGCAGGCTCTGGAATTGAGGTTGTTACGCCGTCATCATAAGAAAAACCGATTGCATCAACTGACAAATCCCATCCTGGGTTACCATTGATTTTGAGTGAAAGCGAACCTGCTCCTGCGTTTATCTGGGCTAACTGAGAAGGCGTCAAGCCAAATGATACGATTTGGTTATTGGTGTTCGGAGCAATGCTGAAGCTCGCTAATGGATTGCTATTGAAAAAGAAATCTAAAGACGTTTGATTGCCGTCTGATTGCACGACTTCAAACAGAAAACTAATGTCAGGAGCAATTACTGGCAGAAATCCACTAGCTAACTCCCAAGCAACCGTCACTTCGGAGTCGTCACCGCTACCATTGGTGATATCTAAGATACCGAATGATACTTGGGCAATACTTTGTATAGGGCCTGAGCCAGAGAGCACTTCTATTGCCAAAGTACGCGTAGTATTTGTGTTGGATTGACCGCCACCGCCAACAATTGCATCAGAGACAAATTGATCATTAGAATTAAAATCATCAATGTTTATATAAACAGGTGCAGCAAATGATTGAGCACTAAATAGTAGTGCTGAATAAAGTGCTGTTAGCGCAAGTTTTTTTTTCATAATGAGGCCGAGTCCATTTTTTCTAAAAAATCCACAAAGTGTAAAAAAAACTTGGCATCAATGCTTTCATTGACGGTATTTTCTTTACGTTCAATAACAAAAAGGCGTATATCTAAATGTTACTCATTAACAAATAAATACACCCAGTGGTATAAATCATTTGGATTATGGGATACACAAAAAACCGCCCCGAAAAGCGGTTTTAAGAAAACTAGGAAAAATCTAGGATTAACCTTGTTTTTTCTTGCGGATGCCTAAGCCAGCAAGACCTGCAGCTATCAGGGCAAAAGCTGCAGGTTCAGGGACATTGCCAGGTGGGGTGACAGGTTCGAAAGAAAAGCCGAATGAATCAATGGTTAAGTCCCAGCCTGCCGCGCCATTGATTGTCAGCGAAAGTGAGCCGCCTGCGCTTGCCAATGCTATTTGAGCAGGCGTTAAACCAAATGATACATTTTGGTTCGTGGTGTTTGGATCAATGTTGAAGCTAGCTAGTGGATTGCCGTTGAAAGCGAAGTCTAAAGCTGTTGGATTGCCATCTGAAGCGACGACGCTAAAGAAAAAACCAACGTTAGTGGCATTTGCTGGCAACAGTCCGGTAGCTATGTTCCATGCTGCGGTGACTCTTGAATCTTCGCCTGTGCCATTGGTGACATCTAAAACACCAAATGAGACTGATGCGCCGCTTGAAACAGGAGGAGCTGCAGCGAGTAGTTCAATCGCTAAGCTGCGAATAGCGTTTGTGTTGCTGTTACCGCCGCCGCCAACAGTTAAATCAGAGACTGATTGATCTCCGGAATTAAAATCATCGATATTTACAAAAGTTGTAGCAAATGATTGCGTACTGAACAGTAATGCTGACGAAAGAACAGTTAAAGCAAGAGTTTTCATGTTTTTAATCCATACATAGGAGTTAAGTTTGATTTACCGTATCCACTCCCGTCGCTAATGCAACCCAGTCATCTCTTAACTAACTTAATAGAGATATGAGGCTTTCTGACCCTGCTTCGCAACAGGAGAGGCAATTAAAAAAGTGCCATCAATACCATTGGTTTAGATGACAAAATCGTTATAGCATATAATGTGCCATAAAATTTATAACTTTTTAATTCAAGTTCTTGCGTAAATAGTTGAATTATTTAGGCTATAAAGTTATAAAACTGTAAAAAAATATGACACTTTTGCGATTATAGGCTGAATTTTTCGATATTCTTTTTACAATCAATCATCAAAAGTGCACTTAGTATGAACGGGTTTTTTCTAGTAAAAGGTAGTAAAAAGTCTCTATATTTTTGTTTTTATAGAAATTTACGCGGTAACGTCGTATCTGACTGGGATGGTTTTAGTTAGTTGATAAAGTGCAAAAAAAGCTGACACTCTTGGCTGTAGTGGTTTAATAAAACCGGACACTTCTAAAGACAGATTCATTTAGTCGTTGGGGTCGGGCTGAACGAGCCAGGTAGGGTACGCATCGCGTACCTTTTTAAGGCTTGCTTCACTCGGAACGCTTTGAAAATGGTACGCGATGCGTACCCTACCACTGTAAGGCGGATTATTTGTAGGGTAGATCGCCGACAGGCAATCCACCGCAACTGCGACAGACTGTCATCGGCGTTATGCGTTGATTGGCGGTTTGCTACGCGAAACCGCCCTTGTATGATTAAATTTAATGAAATATTGCCATGGAGATCAAGGCCGTAAGTCGTAATAACATGGGGTGCAATAGCAGCTTTATCGCGTATTGCACCGTATTCATGGAAAACCACTAAAACAAACGCAACATACTTGATCGAGTAAATCAGATCTAGATTATTAAATACTTACATACGGGTCAAGTTTCAATTCACTACGTATAACATCGATCAAATCAGCCTTAGTGTAAGATATGTAGGGTGGATAAGCATCGCGCATCCACCAAAGTGCCGCAGTGTGTGTTTTATGCCTAACACTCACGCAAGGCGCGGGGTTTCTCCGCGTGCTTCCAGCAAGGTTTCACTTTGCAAATAAATAGCTTGCAGGGCATCTAAGGTTTGTTGCTGCGGTTCTGCCCACATACCTCGACTGGCGGCTTCTAACAAACGTTCAGCGATAGCATTTTGCGCCCACGGATTGGCCTCTTCCAAAAAGCGCTGCATGTCGGTATCCATTGCATAGGTTTGGGCAACTTGTTCATACATCCAATCATCCATGACTTGCGCGGTGGCATCGTAGCCGAACAAATAATCGACGGTTGCGGTCAGTTCCAAACCGCCTTTATAACCGTGTCGCTGGATACTCGCCAGCCATTTGGGATTTACTACCCGCGAGCGGAATACGCGCAAGGTTTCTTCTTTTAAATCTTTGACTTGAGCGCGTGACGGGTCGTGGCTGTCGCCGAAATAATGCCGTGGTTGTTGCCCCGTTAAGGCACGGATAGTGGCGATCATACCGCCGTGAAATTGTAAATAATCATCGCTGTCGAAAATATCGTGTTCGCGGTTGTCCTGGTTATGCAGGGCGACTTGCACACCGGATAAACGGGTGCGAAATGCCCCGCGTTCATCTTTGCCTTGCTCGCCGCGAGCGTAAGCGTAGCCGCCCCAGTTGATGTAGCTTTCGGCAAAATCAGCATCGGTTTGCCAGTTTTTTTCCTGAATCAGCGGCAAAATGCCTGCGCCGTAACTGCCAGGCTTTGCCCCAAAAATGCGGTAAGCGGCACGTTGGTTTGCGTCTTGTTCTGATAAACCTGTGTTTATCAAATTGCCGAGTTCAGCCAGATAATGTTTGCGGACAAAGTTTTCTGAGGGCAGTTCGTCCAGTGCAATCACGACATTAACGGCATCGTCGATCAGGTCAATTAATTGCGGGAACGCATCACGGAAAAAGCCGCTAATGCGGGTGGTGACATCAATGCGGGGGCGCTTGAGTTCTTCTAGTGGAATAACTTCAACGCCGATTAACTGCCGATTTTCAGGTCGCCAAACCGGACGTACACCCAGCAATGCCAAAATTTGCGCGACATCATCGCCATGGGTACGCATGGCGCTGGTGCCCCAAATGCTGATGGCGACGCTTTCGGGATAAGTGCCGGTCTCACGTTGATAGCGATTGAGCACTTCATTAGCAAGTTGTTGGCCTACGCGCCATGCAGATTGCGAGGGTACGCTACGTGGATCGACGGAGTAAAAATTGCGTCCGGTTGGCAATATGTGTGCCATGCCGCGTGTCGGTGAACCGCTGGGGCCTGCGGGGATATAGCCGCCCGATAAGCCGCTTAATAAATTATCAATCTCATCCGAGGAACGGGCAAGATTGGGGACTAACTGGCAACAAGCAAAGTCCAGCACTTGCCGGATTGCGCTCAAACCATTGGCGCAGTGGCTCAAAAGTTCTTTTAAAACGGTGTCGATGGCGCTTGCGTTAAAACTGTGTTGCTGCAATGCGCTAAACAGGGCTCGACTAAGTGCTTCGATGGCCTCCATTGCGTCAGCACTGCTAATAATGGCACGTCCGGCGAGCTGTTCAAGCACATTGCAAGGTTGTTCCAAACGTCGACCGGTATGTGCCAGCAGAGTATTCAAGTCTAAATCAAACAGCGTCGCCAGTTCCGCTTGCAGTCCTGGAATCATTTGATTAGGTAAGCGCGTGAGTGACACTAGCATGTCCACCAGTTGTTCGTTTTCAGGCGCTTGTCCCAAGATATGCAGGCCATCGCGAATTTGCGCCGCGCCCAGTTCGCACAGATAACCATCCAAGTCTTCGATCAAATGGGCAATGTCTGAGCCAGCCATTTTGGTTAAAACAGTGGGCAGCTTATCGTGACCATGAGGCTCATGGGTATGCGCGTGCGGCTGTTTTAATACTGGCTTGAGAATGCCTTTTCCACTTTGGATTGGCCTAAACAACGTGGGCTTCAAGCCGCTGGTGATGGCGGCAGGTGTGTGTGCATGGCTATGGTCGTGGTGATGATGTTCATGCCCGTCATGTGCATGACCGTGGTCATGGTCATGATCGTGGTCATGATGCAATAGCCGTGCTTGTAAGTCGGCATCCAGATTTGTCTGTTTAACCAGCTCCCAAATTTGCTGCTGCAATAACGGTAGCTTAGCGGGATCGAGTATTTCCACCTGATAATATTCATCCACCAGTTGTGTCAACTGCGCCAGTGCGCCGTATGTATCCGCCGTGGTCATCGGCGGCGTGAGATGATCCACCACCACCGCATGGGCGCGGCGTTTGGCTTGTGCGCCTTCGCCGGGATCATTGATGATAAATGGATAAAATAGCGGCAGGTCAGCCAATAATGCATCGGGAAAACATTGCTCTGACAGCCCCACGCCTTTACCCGGCAACCATTCCAACGTACCGTGTTTGCCGACATGCACAATCGCATCAGCACGCCATTCATCTTTCAGCCAGCGATAGAGCGCGTAATAATGGTGCGTCGGCGGCAAGTCCGGCTGGTGGTAAATGGCATCGGGATCCATGCCATAACCACGCGGCGGTTGTAACACCACAATGGCGTTACCCAATTCCAGTCCCGCCAGCGCCAGTTGTCCGTTATGAAGATAGGCCACACCTGGCGGCGCACCCCATTGTGCAGTCATTTTCGTCTGCATTTCAGCAGGCAGGTCAGCAAACCATTCCGCATATTGTGGCGTAGAAACGCGCCCGACTGCATTGGCCAATTGTTCGCTGGTGAGATAAGTGTTGTCGTAAGCGCAGCGGTCTATCAATGAGTGGATCAATGCGGTGCCGTTATCGGGCAGATTCTCTAAGTGATAACCATCCGCTTGCATGGCGTTTAGGATGTGCATCAGCGAAGCAGGTGCATCCAGCCCTACCGCATTGCCAATTTGCGAGGCTTTGCTGTTGGAGTTAGTGAACACAAAGGCAATGCGTTTATCGGCATTGTTAAGCTGCTTAAGCCGTGCAAACCGTGCCGCGATACCGGCAATTCGGGTGACGCGATCTGCTATCGGGTCATATTCAATCAGTTCATTCGGTAGTCCGTTCGCACTGGCTTTAAACGACATCGGCACAGTAATGATACGTCCGTCAAATTCCGGCAAAACCACGTTCATGGCGGCATCGAGTGGATTGAGACCGCGTGTGGACAACCGCCACTGTGCTTCGGTCATGCCGCTGGTGATGGCTTGCAACACGGGGACATTTAGTTGCTCCAGCACTGACACAGACCAACCTGAGGGGGTTGTACCTCCAGCGGTAATCTCACCCATTGCAAATGCGGTGGTATTAATCAGCACGTCGATATGTGTGCCTTGCGTGCCGCTGAAATAGCGCAATGCTGTGGGTAAATTGTGCTCATCACCGCCACCCGCGCGTAAAGAGGCGGTAAATACCGGCAAGACATTGAGGCCGCGTTTTTCCAAGGCGTTAATGAGCGCATCAACAAAACGGGTATTGCCGCTCATCCAATGGGCGCGGTAGAAAACAATGCCGATGCTAGGCTGTTCCGCTTTGCGGATGCTTAGCCAGTCATTAATGTTGGCATTTTGCGGTAAATCAGGGTGATAAATGCCGTGTTCAGGTAAGGCGATGGCAGGCTCATAGCCTAAGCCGGTCAATAAAAAATGATCAGATAAATAACGCAGCAGTTGCGCCATATTGATACTGCCACCGGCTTGAAAATAAGTGAGTACCTGATGCAAAACATCCACCGAGACGGTTGATGCAGCGACTAACTCAGGATCAGGTTCACC
>JAYTJI010000216.1:0-4823 GCA_043731245.1 Methylococcaceae bacterium
AAGGGGGGTATCCACTTCACTCTCGTAACATCTATATTTTGTGGTCGATCATCTGTTACCCAAGGATGATCTGATTTCGTGAAATGTGCTCAACTTGAACTGCTTGCTCGACTAGACGATAGAATAGTAAACCGCGAGCTTGAGCGCTACGTCGGTTGAATCGAAATGTATACTCATCAAGATAGTAGTCAAGATATTTACTACTGACAGACCCTTGATAGGTACCCAGTAACCAGCGCTTAAGAAGTGCAGCAATCCGGTGTACTCCGGGCATCAAGACATGGGCAGGATCGCCAGACGATGAGAGAATAGTTTTACTATGGATGTAGTTGTGGTCTACCAATGTGTTGTATCCGCCCCAACCATCGGTCAGTACTTCTGATCCGGGTTCTACCATTTCGCATACAAAGGGAACAAGACTGGCTCCTGATACATCAGGCACTTGCCGAAGACGCACACGACCGAAGCCAAAAGGCTCATGTATTTCTACAGCAACTACCACAATTGCTTTTTTCTCGGTTTTGCGGCCGCGAACACCCGTCTCTGCTCCACCAACATAGGTCTCATCTACCTCAACCTTACCACTGAGGCGATCTCGACCTAGTCGCACCATCGCATGCCGCATTTTGTGCAACCAAGTCCATGCCGTCTGATAACTCCCGAACCCAACCACTCGCTTTAGGCCGAGTGCATTACCTCCGTACTTCTGACTCGTTATATACCACATCACTTGAAACCATGTGCGAAGCGGTTTTCGGGTGCCTTCGAAAAGTGTACCCGCAATCACCGAAGTCTGCCGCTGACAACTTGTGCATCGAAGCAACCCTCTGCCCGTTAGCCATGCTTTATTCTTCCCGCAGTTAGGACACTGAAAGCCTTCAGGCCAACGCAATCGCCGGAGGTATTCAACGCAGGCCACCTCGTTCGAAAACCATTCGTCAAATTCTTGTATTGTTCGTGGGTAATCCACGCCGCCCACGGGATAGGATTTTTCGCTCATTGATATATACTACATCATGTATCTACGAGAGTGAAGTGGATACCCCCCTTACCTAATTCATTGAACCATTCAGGAAGCCCCTCGCATCCTTTGGCCGGCACCTTTGATGAAATAAATTGCTTTACTGCATCGGCGATACACCAATGTTTATGAAGAGAAATAATTTTTGGATTCATTTGTTCCTGTGTGGCCTAACGTAAAGGGGCGCACCGCTCAAGGAAGCCAAACGAAGCCGCCAAACCCTGATAAAAAACCAACCTTCAAAACCGCCAACGGGCGGCGCGTCCCTTTGACCGACTTGTTAGACATAACAGTAAACAACTACGTCCAAAATTACTGGATAAAATAAATGATGACGGAGTATCTGAGCAACTCAACGAGGACTGACAAACTATATACGCACAGGGCTTCATCCACTTTCATAGCTCGTTTACCTTAATCACCTGGCTATCTCTGTAAAACCAAAGATTCCCGGTTGTCGATAACAGATGAACTCCGCCAACCCATTTGTCGATTGGGTTAGTAGGATAGAAAGATGCTTCGCCATTCATTACCGCTGAGCCAAATTTTGTCAGTGATACTGAGGTGTCACGATAAGATGTTTGCACCCCGGAAAGTTTAAGTAATGGCTCTGTCAATTCGCTACTAGCTAAGTAGAAGATTTTTTTGAAAATGTGTTCTACTACCACGGTATCCCCGCTTTCAAAAACTTTGCCTAGAACTTTACCTATAATTCTTCCCGCTAAACTGCCACGCTTAGCGACAAACGATAAAAGTTGAGTGTCCCAATAGTCCAAACCCGAAACATAGCTGGGATAGTGGTAAAAAAGATGGCATAACGCTGACGTTAAATGTTTATGTATGGATTGGTTTGATGAGATAAATTCCATCAAAGGCAATGGCGTGTCAGACGTTAGCGCAGTCCAGCCAGACCGATAGAGTTCAATATGTTCTTGGGTCAGTGCCATGGGTTCTGGATGTGCGCGTATCTGAATCGGATCAAGATAACTCAGGGCATATACCGGTTTCAATGACTTGCCTGGAAACGTCTCAAATTGCACCAATTTGATTTTTTTGGGGTCACCCCCCGTTAATTCGAGGAAATAAACGACAAACAAGATGAGCAATTGATCTTCCAAGCCTACGCCCGCCCAAATATAGATAGACTCAACTTCATTAAGGCGGTTTTCGTTATAAAGCAAATCGGTCTTTAAGTCGTTAAAATCAATAGTGGGGAATTCGGTAAACAACGCTCTGATATGATCCGTACGAACCTGCTGCCAATCTTTCACGCTGGCGCACCTGGGCGTTGGTCCCCAAGAGAGTGTGTCACGCTGGATGAGCAAGCGGTCTGTCAAATGAAAAATAACACGTATTGGCTTTTGTGCATCAGGGTTAGGGTCTCGTTGGAGGAGCGGAATATCTTGCAGACCATAAGCCAATTTGAAATTAATTGCCGCATGATTGCTGGATACAATATGGATATCAGAGTCAAAAATAAGCATGTGTTTATGATGGTTTATATGCGTCCAAAAACCTGAAAACAATCATCAAGTTTTTTATTAATGGGGGCAACCGGATAAAATTGGGTTGCCTGATCGGACAGGCAACCCAAACAATCGCTATTGGTTGTGAGGCACGACAACATCTACCGTTCCGAAACCCACATTGCCGCTCTTATCGGTTGCCTGATAAGTGATCGTGTAAAAACGGCCATTGCCTAAGCCGCTACGTTCAGCACGAAGGTAAATTTGACCATCTTGGGTGATTTGAACATCGGTCTTTGTATTACCATCGCCTTGCCCGTCATCCGGCTCATTTACAGTGACACCAACAAGCTTTATTACCGGGCTGGGGTCTTGATCATCGATCGCCACTACACTCGTATCAATAGGGATCATTTTGTGATTGGGTGGCCAAAGCGTTGTCGGCGAGGCATTGACAGTCACGACGGGCGGTGTCGTATCGCTTACGGTTACCGCTGTTTTGAAAATCTCCGCCAAAATTTCCTTATAGTCATTGGCAGTTCCGCCAGGTTTGTAAAAATACAAGCCCCCCGTTTCGTTTGCAATCCGCTGAAATACATCACGAGCGGACACTATCGGAGATTCTAAGGCCGCAACCGTTGACAGGCTGGCAGCACTTGATGCGACACAATCGCCTGACAGCATTACATTAACCTTGACCCCTAAGTCTTGAGCCTGGGCAATAATCGCGTCAACATCGCCGCCCCTGGGAGAAGCATCGGTTACCAAAACAATTTCGCCTTCGCTATTTTCATCGCTTGTCAGATTACCTAAAGCTAAATTGAGTGCGCCAAGAGAATCTTCGGGGCAGTCACCGCCGCCTGAGGCGGATAACGTGTTTACAGCACTGATGGCTGCACTCCCGTCTTCAGTATTGGCAAGCCTGAGAGTGGGGCTGTCTTTGAAGCTGATGAGTTCGTAGGACACCCCTCTTGTGACATTTTCGGGTTCGGAATTACGTGTGTTGATAAAGTCGGTGAGGGAAGATTTTACCCCACTAAGTTCACTGCCCATTGAACCGGTATCGTCAATGACCATGCTTATCCTTAAAGGCGGCCAATGGTGAGTGTGGCTTATCATATCCGTTTTACCATCACAAGAACCGATATGGACAGTTTGCATGACAGTTTTATTTTTATTGGCACCGCCAGCTGCTTTACTAATACTAAAGTTTACTTCCGCTTTTGAAAATATTGCAGTGTCAGAAGTTAGAACCCCTTCTTTAATGCCACCAGGAAAAGGATCGCTAGCACTTTGTGAGGACATAATACCGCTTACTTCTGCTGTTTGTCCTCCATTGGGGCAAAATACACTGGTAGTTGCCCTGCCATTAATAGAATCACTTAACGGGAAAATGTTAGTCTCTAAGTTTATTACGGCAGGGATTATTGCTGATGCTGTAGCATCGACTCCTAGCACGCTGACTTCAGAGGTTTGTTCGTTAATCCTATAAGTTTTTTTCGGATCAAGCTCATACAGATAATCAACGCCAACGTGATTAAGCACTTGTCTTAATAACGGTTTTTGTTCAACCATTTGACGGCTAAATTGTTTTAAATCTTATTTTATTTCAGCATGTTGCGATGGAAAATGCTTGTTGCCAACTTGCTCGGACTGCGAGGGCAAGCTATTGATGGCCAAAAATACGAGTATTAAGGCTTGCTTACATTTTCTCATTATCTTCTCCTGTTATTAAGTGTTGAAAACCGTTCAACGCGGGTTGCTCCTCAAAGAAGCTACTGTAGCCTCTGCGTTTGCTTTTCTTACGGCCGCCGCTACTTCTTTAGTTACTATCGTTTTGCCAATTGGGGCGAGCGCTATGCCTGCCAGTTTCAGATGTTGAATCCCAAAAGGGATGCCGATAATAGTGATGAAGCTAAGCAGAGCAGAAATGACATGGCCGATTGCCAACCAGACGCCAGCAAAAATGAACCATATAATGTTGCCAAGAATTCCCAAGCCGCCAGTGCCGATATCGTCTTTCTGCTTGAGTTCTTTTCGGCTGATCGCCTCTCTACCGAATGGGAAAAACGTGAACTGGCCAATAACGAAGCATGCTTTGCCCCAGGGAATCCCGACGACTGTTACAAAAGCCACCAAGCCGACAAACCACCAAGCAAGCCACATTAATACTCCACCAAGAATGAACCAAAGAAAGTTACCGACTGCGCGCATCGTTGTTCTCCGTTTTTAACACATAACTAATAAAGTTAAGCGTCACATCAACATTAGGGGCGATCAGATTGGACACTGTCGCTAAGGGAGTCTTTATCATTGAGCGTTGCCTCTGTTGATGT
>JAYTJI010000217.1:0-10680 GCA_043731245.1 Methylococcaceae bacterium
ACAACTAGTTTGACAGCCAGTATGCTCGCGGAAGGTGGATTGGATCCTACTTTTGTTATTGGTGGTCGGTTAAATAGTGCAGGCAGCAATGCCAAATTAGGTTTAGGGAATTATTTGGTTGCTGAAGCAGATGAAAGTGATGCGTCATTTTTATATCTCCAGCCCATGATGGCTGTGGTCACCAATATAGACCAGGATCACATGGAAACCTACCAAAACAGTTATCAGCGCTTAAAAGACACATTTATTGAATTTTTACATCACTTGCCTTTTTATGGTTTGGCAGTGATGTGCTTGGATGACGAAGGAGTAAGAGAAATTTTACCGCAAATATCCAAGCCGGTAATGACATATGGGGTTCATGAAGACGCCGATATTCGCGCAGTAGATATTAAACAGGATGGCATGCACACGTACTTTAGCGTAATTCGGTCAGGTGGTTATCCGTCTTTGCAAGTGACGCTGAATATGCCGGGCTGGCATAACATGCTCAACTCCCTTGCAGCCATTGCTGTTGCAACTAAGCTTGCCGTTTCTGATGAGGCCATTATTAAAAGTCTGGGCGCTTTTAAAGGAGTAGGCAGACGTTTTCAGATTTATGGGGATTTGCCCATTGATGGCGGAAAACTAACCCTGGTTGATGATTACGGACATCATCCGCGAGAGTGTGCAGCAACCCTGGAGGCTTTACGTCAAGCTTGGCCGGACAGGCGTTCAGTCATTATCTTTCAGCCGCATAGATATACGCGAACCCGCGATTTATTTGAAGATTTCGTACAGGTATTGTCGACAGTTGATGTGCTGATTTTGATGGATGTTTATTCCGCTGGAGAGCCGGTTATTGCAGGCGCGGATGGCAGGGCATTAAGCCGGGCCATCCGCATGCGTGGTCAAGTCGACCCGGTATTTGTTGATGTATGGCAAGAGTTGCCCAAAATATTGGCGGGTATAGTTAAGCAGGATGATGTCATTTTAACAATGGGGGCTGGTAATGTTGGGCAAATTGCCACCCAGTTACCCGAATTGTTGGTTGAAGCACTGGAGTGCAGAGTTACATCGCCGGTATGAAAGGTAAATTGTTAAACAATGAAAAACTGGCGAAATATACCAGTTGGCGTGTAGGTGGCCCTGCTGACCAGCTTTATATCCCGTTTGACCGGCAGGATCTGTGTGAATTTATAGCGGCTTTGCCAGCTTCCGAACCGGTGTTTTGGATGGGCTTGGGCAGTAATTTATTGGTCAGGGATGGCGGTATACGCGGTACGGTTATTAATACCAAGGGGCGTTTGAAAGACATGAGGCTTGCCGAAGGTGGCTCGGTTTATGTGGAAGCAGGTGTTCCTTGCGCTCTTGTGGCTCGTTTTTGTGCAGAGCAAGGTTTGATTGGCGCTGAGTTTTTGGCGGGCATACCCGGAACAATCGGTGGTGCTTTAAAAATGAATGCTGGCGCATTTGGCGGAGAAACCTGGAACATTGTTAAACAGGTAGAAATGATTGATGGAGCAGGCAAACTATCATTTCGATATCCCGCTGATTTTAAAGTGAGCTACCGGTCTGTAAAAAGTTTTGTAAATGAATGGTTTCTAAGCTGTCGCTTACAATTGCCACAGGGTGATGCTTTAGAAAGTCAGCAAAAAATAAAAGCATTATTGGAACAGCGGGGCAAAACACAGCCGACAAATCAGCCGAGTTGTGGATCGGTCTTTAAAAATCCGGAAGGTGATTTTGCGGCAAGATTAATAGAACAAACAGGGTTGAAAGGGGTTGCGATTGGCGGGGCTTGCGTATCAGAGAAACATGCCAATTTTATTGTCAATACCGGCAATGCCACCGCAGCGGATATCGAGGACTTAATTTACTATGTGCAAAATAAAGTAAAGGAGCAGCAAGGCGTGGAATTGCAGACTGAGGTTTGTATGGTTGGTGAGCGTGACGTAGAGAAGCAGAATATTGCGTCTCTACAAAATCCGGAAAAATTTGGGCGCGTTGCGGTATTGATGGGTGGATCAGCGGCAGAAAGAGCAGTTTCGTTAAGAAGTGGCGCAGCCGTTTATGAAGCTTTAAAACGTAAAGGTGTGGATGCTATTGCTATTGATGTAACGGATAGCCCTATCGATGCTTTAGCCGGAATAACAGTCGATCGGGTATTCAATATTATTCACGGACGCGGCGGTGAAGACGGGGTGCTTCAGGGCATTCTGCAAGTAATGGGTATTCCTTATACCGGTAGCGGGGTTATGGCCTCTGCATTAACGATGGATAAACTTAGGACCAAATTGTGCTGGCAGGGATACGGCTTAATGACACCTAAATGGTGTTTATTGCAAGATGAAAATGATATTGATGCTTGTATTGAGAAACTGGGGTTTCCAGTCATTGTCAAGCCTGCTCAGGAAGGCTCAAGTATTGGTATGAGCAAAGCGAACTCACGGGATGAGTTGCTCAAAGCGTTGCAAGTAGCATTGGAATATCGATGCGATGTTTACGCTGAAAGTTGGGTTATGGGCAAGGAATATACGGTTGCGGTATTAAATGATGAGGCTTTACCCGTTATTCGTTTGGAAACTCCCAACGCTTTTTATGATTACGAAGCAAAATACAACGCGACGACGACGCAATATCATTGTCCTGCCGGCCTGGCTCAAGAACAGGAGTTGTTTTTGAGAAATTTGGCGGTAACAGCCAGTAAAGTGGTGGGCGTAAAGGGATGGGCAAGAGTCGATGTGTTTATTGATGATTCTGGACAGTATCAATTGATTGAAATTAACACGGTGCCGGGCATGACCGATCACAGCTTGGTGCCGATGGCGGCCAAGCAGGCTGGTATCGATTTTGATGAATTGGTCTGGCGAGTGTTGGAAACCAGTTTAGGGTAATGAGCAATGTAGGCAAAAAAAAATGGGTGATCGGATTACTGTTAACAGGTCTGGTGGGAATAATCGGGTATCAAGCAATAACGAAGGGACTCGTAAGGCCGTTACCTGTTAAAAGCGCATCATTGCCTATTAAATACGTAAGAACTGATGGCGATTTTCAATATCTCGATAAGAATGAGCTAAAGACGGTTTTGCAGTCCTGGGTGATGACCGGTTTTTTTGAAGCGGATATGCAGGCGATACATTTAGCTGTTTCAAAATTACCTTGGATAGATAGGGTGACGGTAAAGCGTATATGGCCCGATACGATAGAGATAGAATTACGTGAGAAAAAGCCTTATGCACGGTGGGGTAAAAGCAGTCTGATCACTGAACGTGGTGTGATCTTTACACCAAATAGTATAGATCAGTTTCAGAATTTGACAATGACGACAGGGCCGGAACAACAACAAGTAAAAGTACTGGAGATAATGAAAGGCATTAAAACGGCCCTGGCTGATCAATCTATGGAATTGGCGGAATTTAGTGTTAATGATCGTTGGGCATGGAAGATCAAGTTGGTAACCGGCCTGGAAATACTGTTGGGGCGCAATGAACAATTAAAAAAATTACAGCGTTTTTTAAAAACGTTGGCAGTGTTAAAACAAGAGAAGCTTGATGCAATAGCAGTAGTCGATTTGAGATATCCCAATGGGTATGCGGTTTCATGGAAGCCTGGAACCCCTGAGATTGATTGGAGTGCTACGCCATTGCAAACGCCGATAACGAATAAACAAGTACGCGAAAAGGCGATACAGAGTAGATAAAATGGCAAAAAAAACAGAGCGTAATTTAATAGTCGGACTGGACATAGGTACCTCAAAGGTCGCGGCTATTGTTGGTGAGCTCACCAGTGATGGCAACATAGAAATAATAGGCATAGGTTCTACACCATCACGCGGTCTTAAAAAAGGCGTTGTAGTTAATCTGGAATCCACTGTTCAATCAATACAGAAGGCAATAGAAGAAGCTGAGTTGATGGCGGGATGTCAAATTAAATCAGTTTTTGCAGGTATTGCCGGCAGTCATATTAGAAGCCTTAATTCACATGGCATTGTGGCAATTAAGGATAAAGAGGTAACTCAATATGATATAGACAGGGTGATTGATTCGGCGCGTGCGGTCGCTATTCCTGCTGATCAGAAAATTTTACATATTTTGCCTCAGGAATTTGTAATCGATCTTCAGGATGGCATAAAAGAGCCTATCGGGATGTCGGGTATTCGTCTGGAAGCCAAGGTACACATGGTCACCGGCAGCGTTAGCGCGTCCCAAAATATTATTAAATGTATCCGCCGCTGTGGACTGGAAGTTGAGGATATAGTCCTGGAGCAATTGGCATCCTGTAACGCTGTACTTACAGAAGATGAAAAAGAGTTGGGTTGTTTGCTGTGTGATATTGGCGGCGGGACAACGGATATTGCGATTTTTGTTGAGGGTGCGATCAAGCATACGGCAGTTATACCGATAGCCGGAGATCAGGTGACCAATGATATTGCTGTCGCATTACGCACACCGACGATAAGCGCGGAAGAAATCAAACGAAAATATGCCTGTGCGTTAACACAACTGGCGAGCGTTGATGGCACGATTGAAGTGCCTAGCATTGGTGACCGGGCACCACGCAAAATTTCAATGCAAAACCTGGCTGAAATTATAGAGCCGCGTTATGAAGAATTGATGTTGCTGGTGCAGTCGGAACTTAGACGCAGTGGCAATGAAGAGCTCATTGCAGCGGGTATCGTATTGACGGGCGGTAGTTCAAAAGTAATGGGGTTAATTGAGCTGGCGGAGGAAATTTTCCACATGCCGGTGCGTATGGGTGGGCCACAAAATGTTACCGGGTTAACCGAGGTGGTCAAAAATCCCATTCACTCTACAGGAGTCGGATTGTTATTGTATGGAAAAGACCATCAAAGTCTGGGTAGAAGCGATGAGTCTGATGGTTTAGGTTGGTTTTCAAAAATGAAAAACTGGTTTCAAGGTAATTTTTAATAGCATGTATTGTTTATTTAGGGGTGGCGAAAGTGAAATATGAATTGGTGGATACGTATAGTGAAACCGCTGTCATTAAGGTTATTGGTGTCGGTGGTGGTGGTGGCAATGCAGTTAATCATATGGTTGGCTGCCATATTGAAGGTGTTGAATTTATCTGTGCAAATACCGATGCACAGGCATTAAGAAAATTAACGGTTGATACCGTTATCCAGTTAGGTGTGGAATTGACCAAAGGTTTAGGTGCGGGCACCAATCCGGAAATTGGTAAACATGCGGCAGAGGAAAATAAAGAGCGCATTAAAGAAGTTTTACAAGGCGCAGACATGGTTTTCCTGACTGCCGGCATGGGAGGCGGAACGGGTACAGGTGCAATTCCTGTTATTGCCCAAATCGCTAGAGAAATGGGGATACTGACAGTTGCTGTAGTCACTAAGCCGTTTCTATTTGAAGGTAAAAAGAAACAGGCTGTTGCCGAACAGGGCATTGTAGAGCTTGAAAAATACGTAGATTCATTGATCACTATTCCTAATCAAAAATTATTGCCGGTACTGGGCAGTAATGTGTCGTTGATGAATGCGTTTAAAGCGGCTAATGATGTATTGTTGGATGCTGTGCAAGGCATAACCGAGCTTATTGTTCATCCAGGCATGATCAACGTTGACTTTGCTGACGTGAGAACGGTTATGTCTGGAATGGGCGCAGCAATAATGGGCATGGGTTCGGCATCAGGCGAACACCGCGCACGGGAAGCGGCTGAAAAAGCCATCGCCTGCCCACTACTGGAAGATATTAATCTGCAAGGCGCACGCGGCATTCTGGTTAATATTTCTGCGGCTGATATGGGCGTTGCCGAGTTTAATGAAGTCGGTAATATCGTTCACGAGTTCGCTTCAGAAGATGCCATTATCAAAATCGGTATGGCCATTGATCCGACCTTGGGTGATGAGCTTAAGGTTACCGTTGTCGCTACCGGCATGGGTGCGCCTCCTTTAGCCGTTAAAGCACCGGTTAAAATGATGCAGAAACCGACTATCAGTAACGCCAATTATGATGAATTGGATAAGCCAACGGTTATGCGTCAAGGCGTTAAAAATGAAAATCGAGAAACCCGCTTTGGTGCCCAGGTAAAAAAAGATATGGATTTAGACTATCTGGATATACCGGCTTTTTTAAGGCGGCAAGCGGATTAGATTAGGCAAGGCTTAAGCTTGACGGGACATTGTCCCGTCACAAAAAAACCTTGTATTCCTATCTGCATCATTTAAATAGATAGCCATTTACCCTGTAGAGACGCAGTGTCGCGTCTCTACATTTGGCGTCTGTAGGTTTTACGTTGCTTTCCCTTCTGCTGGAGGCAATACTTCCAGCCGCATCGTCCTCATGCAACGCAACACATCTTAGTAACGATTGTGCTACCAACATTAGCTATGGTAAAAACAGTCATATTTACTTACAATGCACTGTTAAATAACTCCTTTCAGTAACCCGCTCTGTATAAACAGCTCCGCTTTTTGGTGGCCGGTATGCGCAGACGTAAGCTAATCAAACATAAGTATTATGGAACAACACACTCTTAGCCTCGGAATCTCCAACTTCACTTACGCCGATTTATACAACGCAGCACGTCTTAAAGATTTGCTGGATGTGTTTGATGCGTCGGTTAAACACCATGATGTTGAACTCTATAATAAATTTGCCGACTATCGCCAAAATCAGGGTGAGGGACTGAAGCCGGAGGAGATTTCCGATTTACTGGTAAACATGGGGCCTTATGTCGGCAAGTTTGTTGCTAAATTGTTCAATGTGTCTGGGCAACATCAAACGCAAAGCGTCAAAATCAAGGATGAAATCGAGTCCATTTTTACCTATAAAAATGAAGTGGTTGAAAAGCTGTCAGTGGTCTTTAAAGGCCAGGACACCAGTGATTGGGCTATTCCTTCTATACTGAACCGTTTCGATTTGCTGATTGAGGCAGGTTTTCCGGAAGCTAATCAAGACCATGACCCTGAGCATCGTGTTGCGCGTGTCGGCGCTATTATTGGGTTGTTGTCCAGCCATTACAAACTGCTTGCCAAAGGCAAAGACAGCGACTACGAAAATGCGGATGAACAAGTCTCGGCATTACGCACAAAACTTGCCGATCATGAACTGGCGGCGACTGAATTTAGCGACATCATCAATACGCCGGATGCCGCTGAATTTATCAGTGGATTAATGGATGTAGTGCAGCGCTGGAGTTTTGTCGCCCAACAAGATAACGATGTGGTTGCCGACTGGTTGAGCTTTAAACTCCCAGGAAAGCGCGATTTTGATCAGTTGGTCGAACACGATACCGTCGATAGGGGTGAATTTACTGCGTGGATGGGTGAACTGGAGCATCGCCGCCGCAGGGATGGTTTCAAACTGACTGATCCGCGCTTTAATCAACGGCAGGTGTTGTCAGAAGTCAATCATTGCATCTATTGCCACGAACGCGATACCGACTCGTGCTCCAAAGGCATGCGTAACAAGAAAACCAATACCTTTAAAGTTGACCCGCTGGGTGTGACCACTATTGGCTGTCCGCTGGATGAAAAAATCTCTGAAATGCACTTGGTCAAACGCAATGGCGACAATATTGGCGCGTTGGCCATTATCATCATCGACAATCCGATGTGTCCGGGTACCGGGCATCGTATTTGTAATGAGTGCATGAAAGGCTGTATTTATCAAAAAACCGACCCCGTTAATATTCCGCAAATTGAAACCAATGTGCTGACTGATGTGCTGTTCATGCCTTACGGTTTTGAAATTTACAGCTTGTTGACGCGTTGGAATCCGTTAAACGTCAAGCGCCCAACCATGTTGCCGTACAACGGTAAAAATGCTCTGGTTGTTGGTCTAGGCCCTGCGGGCTATACCATGAGCCATTATTTGCTCAATGAAGGCTTTGGCGTTGCGGGCATTGACGGCTTAAAGCTGGAGCCGTTGCCCGTTGAGTTGACAGGAGACGCGAATACGCTGCCACTGCCGATTGTTGATTTTAACGACCTCTACGAAGATCTGGATAAACGCATTCTGGCAGGTTTTGGCGGTGTGGCAGAATATGGTATCACTGTGCGCTGGGATAAAAACTTCTTGAAAGTCATTTACCTGACGTTACAACGACGCGAAGCCTTCCGTGCTTATGGCGGTGTGCGGTTTGGCGGCACACTCACGATAGAAGACGCATGGAGCATGGGTTTCGACCATATTTGTATCGCTTCCGGCGCGGGTAAACCAACCATAATTGACCTGAAAAACAATCTGATGCGCGGCATACGCAAAGCCTCGGACTTTCTGATGGCGTTGCAATTGACCGGTGCGGCTAAGCAGTCTTCAATGGCGAATTTACAAGTGCGCTTGCCTGCGGGTGTCATCGGCGGTGGCTTGACGGCTATCGATACTGCAACCGAGTTGATGGCGTATTACCCTGTGCAGGTGGAAAAAATTCTGCATCGATATGAAATACTGGCCAATATTTATGGTGAGCAGACCGTTCGTGGTCGCTACGATAAAGAAGAAACCATTATTCTTGATGAATTCCTGGCGCATGGCAAAGCCATACACGCCGAACGCCAACGCGCGGTAGCCGAGGGCGAACAACCGCACTTTCAACCGTTGGTAGAATCATGGGGCGGTGTGACGCTGTTCTATCGCAAAGGCATGAAAGATGCCCCTGCGTATCGCCAAAACCACGAAGAAATTTCTGAAGCACTGGAAGAAGGCATTGCCCTGGCGGAAGGTATGAGTCCGCTCAGCGCACATGCCGATGAATACGGACATTTAAATGCCGTCGATTTTGAGAAATTGGTATCAGAAGACGGTCGCTGGAAAAGTTCAGGGCAAACCATTAATGTCCCGTTACGCAGTTTATATATCGCTGCGGGCACATCGCCCAATACAATTTATCAAAGCGAATACCCAGACACGTTTGTCATGGATAAATGGTTTTTCCAGCGCTATGAACCGGAGTGGACAAATGGCGCAGTTGAATTAGTGCCGATGAGCGATGAAGCGTTCCCCAAACTGGGAAAGCCAGCGCCGCTTACTTCCTATCAAAAAGACGGTAAATTTATCAGTTTTTACGGCGACAACCATCCTGTTTATGCAGGCAACGTGGTTAAAGCCATGGCCAGCGCAAAAAATGGCTATCCTTATGTGGCTAAATTATTTGAACAAGAGTTGGCAAACTTGAATCCGGCACAACAGCCGGAACGTGATGCGGCATTAAAAGCCTTGTTTGCTCGCTTGGATGCTGCTTTTACCGCCACTATCGTTGCTATTAACCGCCTAACACCGACGATTATTGAAGTGGTAGTAAAAGCGCCGCTGGCGGCTGAAAAATTTCACCCCGGACAATTTTACCGTGTACAAAACTTTGAAGCTTTTGCACCTGTCGTCGAAGGCACGGTATTAGCCGCTGAAGGATTGGCGCTTACGGGTGCTGAAGTCGATAAAGAAAAAGGCACGATTTCCTTGATTGCCTTGGAAATGGGCTCATCTTCGCGGCTTTGTGCCACCTGGAAAGTCGGCGATCCCTTGGTTATTATGGGCGTAACTGGAACTCCGACCGAAATACCCAGCAACCAAACCGTGCTATTAATTGGCGGCGGTTTGGGTAATGCGGTGTTGTTCTCCATTGGTAAAGCCTTGCGTGCTGCCGGTAATCGTGTGATTTACTTTGCAGGGTATAAATATAAGCAAGATTTATTCAAAGTTGAAGATATTGAAGCGGCGTCGGATATTATCATCTGGGCGGTAGACAAAGGCGCAGATGTAATCGCCATTCAACCCACACGCCCGCAAGATAAAACTTTTGTAGGTAATATCCTGGAATGTATGGTGGCTTATGCCCAAGGCGATTTAGGCGAACAACCCATTTCGCTGGCGGATGTTGATCACCTGGTTGTTATTGGTTCAGACCGCATGATGGCGGCGGTTAAAGAGGCGCGTTTTAATGTCCTCAAGCCTTATCTGACCAAGGTACAACACGCTATCGGCTCGATCAACTCGCCCATGCAGTGCATGATGAAAGGTATCTGCGCCCAGTGTCTATGCAAACATGTCGATGCGGAAACGGGAAAAGAATACTTCGTCTATTCCTGCTATAACCAGGATCAGGATTTGGATAAGGTTGATTTCCCGCATTTGAATGCGCGGCTTAGACAAAATACGGTGCAAGAAAAACTATCCAATCTTTGGCTGGATTATTTATTGATGAAGCAGAAGTCGGATAAAGCGTTGGAAGCGTAATTGTTGGGTGAGCAACGCTGTTTTGCCCGCCATTAAGTATCTGCTTTTGGGTGGGTACAAAAGGCGTAAGCCCAATGTACCTAACTCACAAGAGAATAAAAAGGAAAATAATGGATGAAATAAAAATCGCTGAACTGCTTCCGGGTTTTGTAAAAGTCGATGATCAAAATATAAACCCGGTTTACAGAGGACACATCCAGCCAGAACAGGATGACACGCCTTTGCTGGCTTATTTCAAAATAATTCCGTCCCGAGAAGTATTTGTTGAATCTGTTTGCTCATTGCTGTGTCGTTATTTAGCGCTGCCGACACCTGAGCCTTATCTGCTCATCATGAGTGAAGAGGTCTGTCCTATTAATGGCAAGCACACAATACCTGCTTTCGCGACCGTTGACGCACAATCGCCTAGTTTTAGACAATATCTACGGCAGAACTCAATCAATATACAAACAATAGAGGCAATTCTAAAAAAATGGGCAGAACTTATTTCTGC
>JAYTJI010000218.1:0-5722 GCA_043731245.1 Methylococcaceae bacterium
GATAGGGTTTGCCCCAAACCCGGCAAACCCACGAAAAATTCGCTGGTGGCCGTGTTGCTACGCATGGTGGCCTGATGAATTTTTAGGAAACTTCAGTAAATCGATTAAGCACGTATTCTTTAATGGCAGAATGGCTGAAAAGTTATATCAAAAACAAGTACTGCCAACGTTGGGACAGTGTTTTTGTTACCTTGAATATCAGTGCCTACCATCAACAAGTCCAGCTTATGCCTCATTAAAATTTGAGCAAAAGATAGAAGCATGGAAAGTGATTAAACAGCATGTGGTAAAGTAGGTCTTATTTTTTTTGAGTAACGGTTAGATATTAAGATGAGTGAAGAACACGACTACGAATACGAATATGATGACCAAGGCGAAATAGTCTATTACGCTGTTCGCCCCAACAAGACCCAAATAAAAAAAGACATGGCTGTACTTTTTGCATTAAGCGAAGAAATGTCTGAATTGTCTGCAACCCAATTAAAAGCCCTCGAGCTGCCTGAAAATATAAATAAAGCGGTAGTTGAAGTTTCAGGAATGCCGCACAAAGGCGCAAGAAAACGGCTCTTGAAGTTTATTACCGGGCAGCTCAATAAAATAGATGTAGAGCCTATTTTAGAAAAGCTGGCACGCATGAAAAGCAAAAGCGCCCATGCGGTAAGAGAGCATCATGCCGTTGAGCGCTGGCGAGACAGATTAATTGCTGGAGGTGCCGAGGTCTTGACGGAGTTGCTTAACGAGCAGCCCCATGCTGATCGTCAGCAGCTAAGGCAGTTATTGCGTAATATACAAAAAGAAGCCGAAGCCGCTAAGCCACCCAAATCTTCCAGATTGTTGTATCGATATTTGAAAAGCTTATTCGCAGTTGAGGGCGAAGCTGAGTTTGAAGATGACGCTGAGTTTGAAGAGGAAGATGAGTAGAAGGTTGTGATAAAGGTTCAAGGTAAGTGATAAGCCATTTACCTTGAACCCTGCGATTTACTTTTCAGGTATTTGTAAGTCTGCGGTCATATTCCAGGCAGAGAAAGGGAATGGTAGTGTTTCTGTATTGAAGGTCAAAAACAGCATAATGTGGTAAATGTAGATCGAAAGGTTACGTCCAAAACTTAAAATATTCTGGTTAGCTTTTCCGGTCAATAATGTAGATGCCACCTGCAATATAATAACTGCCCACAGTATCATTCTGACCAGTGCCCCGATTGCGGCAAAAACCAGCATAAAGAAAATTCGTTTCCAGGTGCTTAGTTGCTTCAGGTTGTAGTTGATTTGTTCGTCCATAGTATTTATTAGCCTCGGTTCATAATGTCACGTAAATCAAGAGCCGCTGCATTAGCGCGGGATATGTAATTTGCCATAGTCAGGGAATAGTTTGCAAACAGGCCGTAGCCGCTGCCATCTAAAATCATCGGGCTTAATATGGGTTCTAGCGCATTTTCCATAGCCTTGATCATAATATCAACCGTACGCATTGCCCGTTTATCCAGCAGAATGTCGGCAAAATCATGTTTTATGGCGCGTAGAATATGTAATAAAGCCCAGCTTGCACCGCGTGCCTCATAGAAAACATCGTCAATTTCCAGCCATGATACTTTAGTTATGGGTGTGCCTTTTTCATCAGCGGCTTGCTTCTCAAGCTCAGTTAGCCCGGGGCCGTAGTTACCACCGGTACTGTTTGCGGTTAGGCGGGTAGACAAGCCGCCCAGACGTTTGATTACAACTTCAGTGTATTGCCAAAGATTGTCGGCTCTGGAATAAAATTGCGCTTTTTTTATCGGGCCGCCGTATTTTTGCAGGCGCGACATGTATTTATGCAGAGAATCAATACCTTTTTGATATTCAGCTTCCGTTGATGGCAAAGCCCATGAATTGTGTTCGTAATAGAAGTAGGGTTCCGCTATCGCCAAATCAGGATCTTCGGCCGATTGTGACTGATCTCTGGCAAAGTGATTTCTTAGTGCCGTTGTGGCGTCGCGCAACATAACCAACGCCCCATATTCCCAGTTGGAAATGTTGTCGAGGAGGACGCCGGGAGGAGCTACATCATTAGTGATGTAGCCGCCGCTTTTGTGTAACAGGACTTCAGCGATATGAGCCAGCGTATTGGTATAGGTATAACCAACAGGTACTTCTGAAGTGTTGGTTTCTTTGGCTCGTTTGAGCGCTTCATCCTGTATATTGAACTGACTTGGTTCGCTTCCCCACCACGCGCCCAGGATAACGAGAATGACAACCACAACAAGGGTAAGAACACCAAAGCCCCAGAGTATTCCTTTTGATTTTATATCGTCCAGTGTTTCGCTTGCTGCCATTTCCGTTATCCTTTAAAGAGGGTGTGTTTTTTTGATAAAGCAGATTTCTTTTGCATTAAAAATGGCTCACATGGTAGCAGGTTTTGAATTTTTTTGCTTAGTAACCCAGAGGGTTTTCGGGTTTTTTTTTGGCTCTAGGATGAGCCTTATCATAAACATCAGCCAGATGTTGAAAATCAAGATGCGTATATATTTGTGTCGTGCTGATATTACTGTGTCCGAGTAGTTCCTGAACGGCTCTCAAATCCTGACTGGATTCGAGCAGATGGCTGGCAAAAGAATGCCTTAGCATGTGCGGGTGAATATGTTCTGCAATGCCTTTTTTTTTACACCATTGATCGAGTCTTAACTCAATGCTACGTTGTCCAAGCCGAGTGCCTCGTGTTGACACAAACAAAGCCGATTCAGAGACGGCGACATTTTTTAAACGTTGTTGCAACCAGTTGTTAATTGCCGTTACGGCTTTACTGCCTATGGGTAATATTCTTGATTTTCCGCCTTTACCCGTGCGGACAAGAAGTGAGTTATCCGGCAGATCAACATCGTTTAGATCAAGTGCCGCAAGTTCGCTTAAACGCAGACCGGAAGAATAGAATAATTCAAACATGGCCAGATCGCGGATTTCCAAAGCTGAATTGGTGCCTGCCTCCAGCAGGCCGTTTATCTGATCGACATCCAGTGTTTTAGGCAGTTTTCTCGCTTGCTTGGGCGCTTTAATGTGCTGTGCCGGATTGCTGTCAGCCAGACCTTTTTTTAGCAGAAAGTTATAAAAACTGCGAATGGCTGACAATTCCCGTTGCAGACTTGTACTACCAATGCCTTGCCGGTGGCGGCCAGCGATATGCGCCCGGATATCGCTTTGCTTTAGATCAGCCCAATGCGCCAGGGACTTGTCTGTGCAATAGCAGGTTAGGTGTTTGATGTCGCGTTGATAACTTTTAACAGTGTGGACAGATGCGCGTTTCTCAACCGTCAGTTGCTCGAAAAAGTCGGCAAGCATTTGTACAGAGTCAATGTGCATTGGTTGTTTGCCGCAACAATGAAATCAATCGGGTGCCGATGATTTCGCTCATTTGAGTTAAAAACAGATTGCCCATGCTGTAATGAAAGCGGCCTTCTTCACGGCTGCCTATCGCCAAAATACCATCAAGTTCGGTGAAATTCATGGGGATAATAGCGCAAGACTTCACTGCCACTGCCGAATCGCCGAACAACACTTTTGCCTGCGCTAAAGTCGGTCGTCCGCATTTGGGCTGATTGCTGCTAAGTTCTTTCAGAAAGGGTTGCAGGTTTTCACTGCCAGGCTCAATAAATAAATTGGCGATAGCTGATTCGGGGCAGTGTTTAATGATACGCACAGCGACAAAATCAGTTAGAAAATAATCGGCCAGTACCAAATCAAGATTACTAATAGCTTGTTCCAGTGTTGATGCTTCAAGCAAAGCCAGAGTAAGCTTGTGCATGCGAATAAAGGAGGCGTCGTTGTCCTTAGCTATATCAATCAGGGCAGTGAGTTGGTTTTCCATTTCATGATGTTTGCTTCTGAATAGTTCGAGCTGCTTTGAAATCAGGGAGACAGCAGTTCCGCTGGGATGAGGGATACTCATTTGCTCCAGCAGGTTTAAATGTTCATGGAAAAAATCCGGATGTTGCAGTAGGTAGTCTTCAACTTGGTATGCTTTTATATCTGATATTTGTGTACTCATAGATTGATTTTTCCCTCAAAAACAGAAGTAGCCGGGCCGGTCATAATGACTGGCTCGCCACGACCAGACCAGCTTATTGTCAACTCGCCACCCGGTAATTCAACACAGACTTCATGATCCAGCAGATTTTGTTCGATGCCAATAACTACAGCGGCACAAGCGCCACTGCCACAGGCGAAGGTTTCAGCGGCGCCGCGTTCATAAACGCGGAGTTTAATATGATGACGGTCTATGACCTGCATAAAGCCGATATTGGCGCGTTCAGGAAAAACAGCATGACTTTCCAAGACCTGACCCAATTCAGCGACCGGAGCCGTTTTAATATCATTAACCTGGATAACCGCATGGGGGTTACCCATGGAAACGGCGGCAAAAGCTTGTTCAATCCCGTTCACAAAGACTTTATAAAGCAGTGATTCCTGTTCAGCAAGCAGAGGAATTTCAAATGGGTTATGCCTGGGAACGCCCATATTGACAGTGACCTGATTATTTTCATTAAAACGCAGCAATAATTGGCCTGAGTCAGTATCTACGCGTATTTCATCTTTGTCAGACAGTTTTTTATCGCGCACAAAACGGGCAAAACAACGTGCGCCATTACCACATTGCGCAACTTCACTGCCATCCGCATTAAAAATCCGGTATTTAAAGTCGGCATTGTTTGTGGCCGGTTTTTCGACCAATAACAACTGATCAAAGCCAATACCGAAGTGGCGATTAGACATGAACCGGATTTGCTCAGGCGTTAAGGCTATGTATTGATTGATGGCGTCTATGACCACAAAATCATTGCCCAGGCCGTGCATTTTAGTGAAGTTGATCATTGCTTGTCTTTCATGTTGCGTAAATATTGGTCGGGTTAGTATGATAGGGTAACCCGATGATTGTAATCAGGGCAACAAATGCTCCCCTGTCCAAAGCTGAGCAATGCTTTCCCGTTCCCGGATCAAATGCACCTGATTGCCATCAACCATCACTTCAGCCACGCGCGGTCTGGAATTATAATTTGAGCTCATCGAAAAACCATAAGCGCCCGATGATCGTATCGCCAGCAAATCCCCTTGAGCTAACTTAAGTACACGGTCTTTACCCAAAAAATCACCGGTTTCACAAACCGGTCCGACTATATCCCACTGTAGTTCCTGCGCGTTGCTTTTCTGATTGACGGGAATAATTTCCTGCCAGGCACTGTACAGTGATGGGCGTACTAAATCATTCATAGCCGCATCGACGATGGCAAAGTTTTTGTGGGCTGTGGGCTTAAGATATTCAACCTGAGTCACCAGAATACCCGCATTGCCAACGATAGCGCGACCCGGTTCCAATAAAATTTCAAAATCGGTGTTACCCAAGCGTTCTAAAACCGCAGTTATATAGTCAGCCGGTTCGGGTGGATGTTCATCGTTATAACGAATACCGAGGCCGCCGCCTAAATCCAGATGGTGCAGACAAATACCATCGGCTTCCAGGATTGTAACCAGATCAAGAATCTTATCCAGCGCATCCAAAAAAGGCCGTGTTTCGGTCAGTTGTGAGCCGATATGGCAGTCGATACCGATAATGTTGATGTGTGGCATAGCGGCAGCACGGCGATATTCAGTTAATGCTTGTTCAATGTCGATGCCGAATTTATTTTCTTTCAATCCTGTAGATATATAAGGATGCGTTTTGGCATCGACATCGGGATTAACCCGAAAAGACACCGGC
>JAYTJI010000219.1:0-11185 GCA_043731245.1 Methylococcaceae bacterium
TGGGTATCGCGGCGGTATCCATTTTAGTTAATGAATGGCTGTATCATTACACTAAACGCATTGCCAAAAAAACCCGCTCTAAATTATTAATGGCCAACGCGTGGCATCAGCGCAGTGATGCTATTTCATCGGTAGTGGTGTTATTCGGTATCGGCGCGGTGATGCTCGGCTACCCCATGGCCGATGCAATTGCAGCTATCGTTGTCGCATTGATGGTCGCAAAAATTGGTTTGAATCTGGTGCTTGAGAGTATCAAAGAATTGGTCGATACCTCCTTGCCACCTAAATTGGTTGCCGAAATTCGCCACGCTATCATGAGCATTGACGGTGTTGAAGGCATTCATTTATTAAGGACTAGGCACATGGGCGAAGATGCGTTGATTGATGCCCATATTGTCGTTGATCCACGCATCACTGTTTCCGAAGGTCATACCATAGGCGACACCGTCAGGGATGAATTGATCAGCCGCTTTGATGATGTTATGGACGTATTGGTGCATGTTGATCCTGAAGATGATGAAGCATTGTTCGAGCAAAGCAAGCCACTTACCCGCAATGATGTACAAATTTTGTTAGATAAGTATCTCGTCGATATTAAAACATCCATTGAAGATTTCAGAATCCATTATTTAAATGGACAGATTGAAGTTGAAGTTATTTTACCGTTTGCCATCAGCGAACAGCCGCAGTTATTAGCCGTCGTTAAAAAGCAATGCAAACTGATGCGCGTAAAGGTCAAAAAAATTAATAACATTATTCTATTTTTTAAACACAACGAGGATTAACTCATGGCCGTAGGACAGTGCGATTTTCCGAACATGCTTAACGTAGCGGGAATAACGCTAGGCACAGCCTGTGCGGGTATCAAGCAAACCGTTAAAGATGATATTTTGGTTATTCAAATAGCTGAAAACTCTACCTGTGCGGCAGTATTTACCCAGAATACTTTTTGTGCGGCACCTGTTCATGTTGCAAAAGCCAATCTGGTTCATGAGCCACGCTGGTTACTGATTAATTCAGGCAATGCCAATGCGGGAACGGGTACACAGGGAATGCAGGATGCTCTGCTTACCTGTGCTGAACTGGCAAAAATTGTGAGTGGCACGGACCATCAGGTACTGCCTTTTTCCACCGGCGTGATTGGGCAACCCTTGCCGGTAGCCAAAATAACAGCCGCTTTGCCGGAGGCCATAAAAAATCTGTCGCTGGTTAACTGGGATAAAGCCGCACGCGCGATTATGACCACGGACACCTTCCCCAAAGGCGTTTCCAAAGTTATTAGTATTGCAGGCCAGCCTGTAACGATTAACGGTATAGCCAAAGGCGCGGGCATGATACAGCCGAATATGGCGACCATGTTGGCCTTTATTGCCACCGATGCAAAAATTAATCAGGCTCTATTGCAGAACTGTCTGGCGTTAGCTGTTGAACAGTCATTTAATCGTATTACTGTTGATGGTGACACCTCGACCAATGATGCCTGCGTATTAATGGCGAGCGGTTGCTGTGCCGCGCCGGAAATTACCGTAGACAGTGAACATTATGTGATTTTTGCCGATGCCATCATGAGCGTTTGCAAACAACTGGCAGAAGCCATCGTTCGGGATGGCGAAGGCGCAACCAAGTTAATGCGTATTGTGGTCGAAGAGGCCTTGCAGACGGAAGAAGCGGTGCGAGTCGGTAAAACTATCGCCCACTCGCCGCTAGTGAAAACCGCTTTTTTTGCCAGCGATCCGAACTGGGGGCGGATTCTTGCCGCCGTTGGCCGCTCCGGCATAGAAAACATGGTACTGGAAAACGTGCAGATTTTTTTAGACGACGTCTGCATTGTTAAAAACGGTGGCCGCGCCGATGATTACACAGAAGCAGCCGGACAACAAGTGATGGACAAGGAAGAAATCACCATCACAGTTAAATTAGGCCGTGGTGAAGCTGTGCAGGAAGTTTTAACCTGTGACCTTTCTTACGATTACGTGAAAATTAATGCGGAATATCGGACTTAAAGCAGGTGCAAGGCTAAAAGGTTCCAATACGAAGATAAAGAGGAGTACAAAAACATTTTTTTCTACTCCTAATCCTTCCGCGTGAAAATCATGTAATGTAGAGGGAACCTCTATAAACTGCACTTCGACAAGCTCAGTGCGAACGGTGATCTTTTTAAATCAGTCACTTATCCGTTCTTGCTGAGCCTGTCGAAGCATGAATAAACAACTTTTAGAGATTCCCTAGAGGCAATCCCTTGTGGTTGCCCTATTCCTTTTTGTTTTTTTTCCATTCTGTTTATCCTGATATGAAACTACTGCAAGTTGCCGTGGGTGTAGTAAAAAACACCAAGGGACAAGTTTTAATTTCCCTGCGTGATGAATCTTTGCATCAAGGTGGTTTGTGGGAATTCCCCGGCGGCAAAATTGAACCAGACGAATCCGCTGAACAGACCTTAGTGCGGGAACTCAAAGAAGAACTCGCCATTACAGTCATAGCAGCAACGCCATTGATTACCGTTAAGCATCAATATCCTGATTTAGCCGTACAATTGAATGTGTTTTTAGTGGAACAATTTTCAGGCGATGCAAAAAGCCTTGAAGGTCAGCCCTTCAAATGGATCAATCCAGCCGAATTGGCAGACCATACATTCCCAGCTGCCAATCAGCCCATTATCACCGCCGCCCAATTGCCACCCTATTACGCAATTTTGGATGACGCAGATGAGACGCTGTTATTGATAAATCTGCAAAAAATATTAACCCGTGGCATTAAGCTGATCCAACTACGGTTAAAAACATTGTCCTCCGAAAGGGTAGGCAAGTTTATTGAACAGGCTTATCCCTTATGCAAGCAACAAGGGGCATTGCTATTAATGAATTCTGCTGTTAAAAATGCAGGGGATTTTGCTGTTGATGGCATTCACTTAACCAGTCAGCATTTACTGTCTGCAACCAGGCGACCTGAGTTTTCAAGTGAGACATCGAAACAAGCCCACTGGGTTGCAGCCTCATGCCATAATCTTCAGGAATTGCAGCACGCGCAAAAAATAGGTGTCGACTTTGTCGTATTAGCGCCCGTATTAGCGACTAAAACACACCCAGAAACAGAGCCGATGGGCTGGGAGCAATTCGCCAAACTGGTTGCACAAGTCAATCTGCCTGTTTATGCGCTGGGCGGTCTTTCTGAATTCGATTTAGACAGGGCGCGGCAAGCTGGAGGCCAAGGAGTTGCTGCAATCAGGGCTTTTTTGGAATAATTTGAAAGATGCTGCATGTAAATCAAAGCATCGTCCACACGCTACTTTTACGTTAATAACTAGTCAGATTAGTTTTCGATTTTGCATACAATGCAGCGCCGACAATACCCGCCTGGTTTAAAAAAGCAGCAGGCTTTACCGGTGCTTCTACTGTAATCTGGCCTTTAAACTTATCAAATTTTTTACTCGCGCCTCCGCCAAGAATTATCAAATCCGGCCAAAACAGCTCTTCCATCATGGTAAGGTAAGTATTAAAACGGTTACCCCAGCGCTTCCAACCCAGATCTTCAGTTTTTCGAACGGCATCCGATGCATAATGCTCGGCTTTTTTGCCATTTTGCAAATACAAATGGCCTAATTCCGTATTGGGCAGTAACTTCCCATCAGTGAAAAACGCCGTGCCCAGTCCGGTGCCGATTGTTATAAGCAATACCACGCCGGATTGCCCTGCGCCCTCGCCAAAATGCATTTCTGCCATGCCGGCTGCATCCGCATCATTCAGGCTATAACATGGGCATTTTGTGGCTTCTGAAAACAACTTATCGATATGGGTGCCAATAAACGTGGGCGCTATATTAGCGGCGGTTCGAGCAATGCCGTGTTGGATAGCGGCAGGGAAACCACAGCCAATAGGGCCGCTCCAGTTAAAATGAATAACCAGTTGTGCAAGTGCAGCTGCAATAGCTTCTGGCGTAGCAGGTTGCGGCGTTGCAATCCGATAACGTTCGGTGACCAGCTCACCCGTTATCGTATCAACAATAGCGCCTTTAATACCTGAACCGCCTATATCTACGCCGAGAATATGCATAAAGCTTCCTAAAAATTAATTAGTTGAATGTACAATGTATGGGAATCGCAGATGACTGAACCAAGCAACTACAGCCGTTTCTACAGAACTTGAAAATCGATGTAAGCAGGCACTATACCTGCCGATATGCAGTATGGGTGGGTAAAGCAGCGTTACCCACCGCATTAATTAACTGATTTACTTGGTAAGTTTTGCACTCAGTTGTGCAGACCACTGACCAAAAAACGTACCGACTACGATGGAGATAGATATCACCAGCAAAGGGTTGCTTAGAGAAATACCCAACAGAACATCTAAAGTTAATTTATCAGGTGTTTGCAACAGATAGGCAAAAGTTGACGAATAGCCTAAAACGCTGGCGGGTATTGTTGCAAGTTGTGGAATATTAGCCGCAAGACACATAACCACGACTGCAATAGCGACTGTAATAGCTGCCATAGCAGGAAAACCAAGCGTTGCTGTAGGCGGAATATTGGTAAGTAGAATAGCGGTGAACCAAGCCATGAATACGCCGAAAATTCCGCACACGATAGTGTTTATCAAGGCTTCCTTGGTAGCACCCAGGAAAAAATAGGCTGCCCAGGCAATGGTTGCGGCCCATATAAAAAAGACACCACTGGCAGGCCCTACTGCCAAAAATGTTGCAACTCCGGCGAGACCGCCAATACTTAAAGACAGTGCTGTTAGTTTATCCATAATATATCTCCAAAATTTTCACCTCACATTGTTTAGTCAGATTTCACATTGAGGCGGTTCTATGAAATCTAACGTTTTGGTTAATCGAACGGGCCAATAAACCCGTCTGTATCAAGTGTTATCACATATTACTCAAAAGCACTCAAATCAGTGTGCTGATTTTATACTTTACTCATGACACAGGTCAATTCGTAAGACGGCATCCTCATACACCATCCATATTAAAATATTGTTGCTCGGGACAATATTTAAATGGGACAGATAGTCTTCTTAAGAATCGTAGAGCTTCTTAAATCGAAAAATCCGCTAGCCTATATAACTGGTATAAGCCCGGTAAATAGCAAAAGCCGATAGCACCAGAAAAATAGTTCCGCTAACTTTATGCAACAAGACTAAAGGAACTTTTTGCAAAATAGTACGGCCTGCAAGAACACCCAGGATTGACGTTGATGCAAGTGCAGTGGTCGACCCCAACCATATAGCGACAGGTGCAGCAGTACTGCTTAAAGCAACGACAGCTAGCTGGGTTTTGTCACCAAATTCAGCCACCGTAATCAATAAAAAAGTGGTAAAGAAAATACCGTGACCGCTTTTTTCCTTAACTTCGACATCCTCATCATCCTCTTGTACGCGCAAGGAATGAATCCCAAAGGCGGCAAACAAGAACGCTACCGTTGCGGCAACGACAGTTTGCGGCAACCAGCTGGCAATGGCGACACCAAAAACAACGGCCAAGGTATTTAAAAGCGCAAAAGCAGCAATCGCGCCCAGCATAACCGGCATAGCTCTGTGCCTGGATGCCAGGGTCATGCAAACCAGTTGGCTTTTGTCACCGATTTCCGCCGCTGCAATCAGAGTAAAACTGGTCGCGGCTGAGGCTGATAGCTCAGTAATATTACCTGTGCCGAGTAACGATAAAAAATTTTGTAAGGCGCTGTGAAAAACGTCCGAAATATTGACTGCGCTTAAAGCGTTAAAAACCTGTTGCAAATTATTTTGAAGATTGTCCATTTTTATCCTTGGAAACGCTTGGGCACGTTAGTCACCAAGACGTTGATAAAAGTCGTCAGCCCAACATATTATCCAAAATCATCATAATGATGAAACCAATCATCAAAGCGAACGTTGCGTAACGCGAACGTCCTTCTGAATGAGTTTCCGGGATAATTTCTTCGCTGATAACAAACAGCATCGCACCTGCGGCGAAGCCCATAGCAATGGGCAAAACGGGCTCAAATACAGTTACCATGGTAATGCCCAACAAGCCGCCAACCGGTTCAACCAAGCCTGTCAACGTAGCGATACCGACTGCTTTCCATTTGTTATAGCCCAAACCAACCAATGGCAAGGCAACGGCTAAACCTTCAGGGATATTTTGCAAAGCGATGGCAATCGCCAAAACCACACCGTTTTTCATCTCTCCGGAACCAAAACTAACGCCCACAGACATGCCTTCAGGAAAATTGTGGATGGTAATGGCAATAATGAACAACCAGACTTTTTTTAAAGACGTCAGCTGAACATCTGAAACTGAATCAAAATGCACATGCGGCAACTGACGGTCTGCATAATGCAAAAATGCGGCTCCAAGTAACATGCCCATAGAAACAATATAGATACCTTTACCGGGCCAGATTAAATTTCCGTAAGTCATCCCTGGCACGAGCAGAGAAAATGCAGTCGCCGCTAACATAACGCCAGCGGCAGCACCCAACATACTATTAAATAAATTGCGTGAAATATTCTTGAAAAACAATGCAGGCAATGCACCTAGACCGGTCGCCAACCCGGCTAAAATACTGGCAAAAAAACCAATGACAACAGTCTTGCCAAAAAGCAGATATAAAACACCAAAAACCACCAGCTGCGACAATAAAAATAGCCCCGCTACGGTTGCCCAGCGCTTGAGTGGCGGTAAAGCCATTAGTTTTTGATAATTTTCGCTATCTTTTATTTGACCTACCAGGGTTTCAAAAAAGTGCTGCAATTTTGATAGCGTTCTCGTTGTTATTGTCATTATTGCTTACCTGTGTCAGCAGTTTCTAGTAGTTGGCGGCATTATAACCAAATACCAATTTTTTATGCGGTTATTACAATCGTCTGATGAACAGCCAAGGCTGTCCAACCAATGAATTGCTTGGATTTCCACCCAGATGACAAAGTGTGTGGGGACGAAATTATTATTTGTAGTTCCCTTGCTTATTAGCCATTCTCTACTAAGCTTTAGTCGACCGAACTGTGATTAATACTGATGTTTTAGTGCTTTTAAAGTTGTCAGGAATTTTTACACTATTTGGTTTGGGTTTAAAATAAGGCACTGAATATAAACCATATTATGTTATTGGCATTAATATTGTTTTCACGTCGGTGCCAAGTATAAAACTTATTTTTGATTTTTCCCGGCAATTAGTTTGATTCTCGATAGCTCACGGATAGCGACCTATTTAGCTGGATAGCATAAAAAATGTAGCCCGATTCGCTTTCTGGTTTCTTTTATTTTAACGTAGAGCATAATTATGAAAAACTTTACAAAACTAACAATAGCACGATCGCTTTTATCCATTTGTCTAGGAGGCTGTCCGAGAATACCAACGAAAAGTAAAGTAGCGCGAATTCTTTTTTGTCCAATCTTCATGGCACAACCGTAAATTGACCTATAATAGCTTATTATATTTAATATAAACAATACGTTATGGTATAATTAGGGCAAATAACGTCACTTGGACACGCCATGTCAGTTCCTTTCAAATCAAGCCCGGTTGAATTTAATCAACACCTGTTGTTTCCGACCAATATTTTTGACCTTCTCCCAAAAGGTCATGAATGCTTTCTCTATGCAGAGCTATTTCAACTGATTGATACGAGCAGCCTTGAAAGTCTTTATAGCGTTAAAGGCCAGAACGCCTATCATCCCAAACTTATAGTTGCAATCTTGATCTTTGCCTACAGCCAAGGTGTTTTCAGCTCCCGGAAAATCGAAAAACGCTGCAACGAAGATTTATCCTTCATGTTCATTGCGCAAATGAACTGCCCTAATTTTCGAGTGCTCAGCGATTTTAGAAAAGATCACGGCGATTTTTTTCAGGATTGTTTTAAGCAAACCGTCAAACTGGCACTGGAGTTGAAGCTGGCTTCATTAGGCCATATCAGCCTCGATGGTTCCAAATTCAAAGCCGACACCTCCAAGCACAAAGCCATGAGTTATGGACGTTTACAAGAAAAGGAACAAGCCCTGAGTGCCGAAATTGATGACTTGATAGAGAAAGCCAGCCGCTGTGACCAGGACGAAGACAAGGCCTACCAAGATAAAACCGGCTATGAAATTCCGGAAGATTTGAAATTCAAACAAGACCGCCTGGCTAATATCAAAGCGGCCAAAAAAGCCCTTGAGCAACGCGAAGAACAACTTAACCCCGGCAAAGCCATTGAGGATAAAAAACAAATCAGCTTTGCCGATACCGAGGCTCGCATCATGGGCAAAAATGGCAGCTTCGATTATGCCTACAATGCTCAAATCAGCGTCGATGCCGATCTGCAAATCATAGTGGCTCAGCATATCAGTCAAAACGCCAACGACAAACAAGAGGTTGAGCCCGCTTTGCAAGCGCTGAAAGAGTCAACCGATAGAGTGCCGGACAAAGTGAGTGCGGATAATGGCTATTGGTCTGGCGACAATCTACAGGCACTGGAGCAAAGCGGCACTGATGCTTACATTGCCACCGATAAAGGTGAAAAGACCCACACAATACCGGTGGATAGCTCGGATCGCAAATTGGTTAAAGCCGACTTCGACTACCACGAAGCCGATAACACGTTTACCTGTCCTGAAGGTCAGGTTTTAACCATGAAACGCGAAAGCCAAGACGGCAGCCGTGTCTATCAAGGCTCCCCGGAAGTCTGTGCCGATTGCCCACTGCAAAGCCGTTGCTGCCAATCGGCGAAAGGCGAAGCCCGTACCATCAATACCGATAACAAAGAACCATTGCGTCAACAGATGACTAGCAAAATGGCAACGGAATCAGCCAAAGTGATTTACGGTAAACGCAAAACGATTGTTGAGCCGGTGTTTGGTCAAATCAAAAATGGTGGATTTCGTGGTTTTAGTGTGCGAGGTAAAGAAAAAGTTGCCGGTGAGTTTTCGATGGTCTGTGCGGCACACAATTTCAAAAAAATTGCCAAGGCCATTGTTACGGGATTAATCCGTCCAGAGTTTGGAAATTACACTACAAACCCTGCAATATAGGTAAAAATACACAGGATAAGTCCGATATGAACCAGTACTAACTTCAAAACTATGCATGTTTTGGTCAATTTTAAATTTGGCCTCGAAAATTTTTAAATTTCTTAAAACACAATTAGGGGCTACTCATTTGAGAGCCTTATTCTCGGACAGCCTCCTAGCCTGAGATTAAATCGCACTTTTTAATCGCACCCATATAATTAAGTCTCTCACTTTTCGGAGAAAATAAATTCCATGAATAAATATTCCACTTTAACGGCTTTCAGTTTGCTCATGATTTTTGCAAACAATGGCGTAGCTAATCAATTCAATCTTCCCGTACAACTGGATTACAGCCTGATTAAAAGAGCGTTAATTACCCAGCTTTATAAGGGCGCAGGCAATACTGCCGAACTTTGGAATGACAAACATGGATGCAGTTATTTAAAGCTTTCCAACCCTCAGGTTAGCGGACAAAAAGGTCAAATCAAACTATTGAATAATTTACAGGCACAATTTGGAACAAATCTAGGCGGACAATGTGTCACTCTTTTTGAATGGGGTGGCATTTTGGAAACCTTGCAGCAGCCAACCATTAATGCCGCGCAGTCTGTTTTGAGCTTGCCCATTACTCAAGTGACGGCTACTGATCGTGCAGGCCGCTCTATAACCAACAACCAACTTCAGGAGTTGATTAATCGTTTTGTCGAACCCAAGCTGTCCGAAGTCAAAATTGATTTAAACGAATCGCGTGCCGACATTGAAAAAACGGTAACTGAATTTTTACCGAAAGAGAATGTCGCCGAAGTTAAGGAAATGCTCAATACCTTAAAATTTACCAGCGCTGATGCTAATGATAATGGCGTCGCCATTAAGCTGGCCTTCGATGCACCTCTTAAAGTGGTAGACAAAAAACCGGCTGCCCCTTTAAGCGCCGCCGAACAAAAACAATGGCAAGCTAACTGGCAGGAATGGGATGCGTTTTTGAGCAAAGCCATTCAACAGGCAACCAATGATACTCAATCACCGGAATTGCGCGACACTTTAACCGAAATTTTGCTGGAATCTCGTAGCGCTTTTCAGGCAGGTTTAAAAGAGCATGATGCCAATGGCGACGATCCGGTACGGGTATTTTTTACCCAGACCTGGCAACGTCTGGCGCCTGAATTAAAAACGTTGGCTAAAGAATTACCGGAAATACAAGGCTTACGGTATATGACTTTTATAGCAGCTACCGATGTGATTTATGAACTTGAAAACATCGGCGCACCGTTTGGCCTGGATATTTCTTCCGATGGTTTGCGTAAATTGGCGCGTATTTTAATTGCGGGGAAACAGCAGCATGCAGCGGCTCAATAATAGTAAGTTATTAATCATACTACTGACAAAGGATGTCAGGATGGATCTGTTAATCTGCTATTGCACTTATCCACTTAAACCAGATTGGGAGATTTTTAATGTATCAAATATATAGCCATCCATATTCACAACATAGCCGCCGGGTGATTTCCTTGCTGGAAGAAGTAGGCATTGAGTATGAAAACCATATCGTTGATTTGCTAAAGGGTGAGCATTTGTCAGGAAATTACCTGAGTATCAATCCGAATCACCAAGTGCCAACACTGATTGATGGTAATGTAAAAATTCATGAGTCTAACGCCATACTTAGATACTTGTGTATCAAACATGAATTATTCGACTGGTATCCTAGAAGCTTAGATGCTTTAGCTAAGGTTGAGCAGTGGCTAGACTGGACGCAGTGCCAGCTTTTTCCGCTGGTGAGATTAATCGTTCTCAATAGGGTTTTTATGGGAGAAAACGGCGACCTAAACGCTGCTGATGAAGCTGCCGTAAAAATACAGGCGCAATTTTCCATTATGGAAAATTATCTTGCGGGTCTACAATTCTTGGCAGGTGACAAACCAACTATTGCGGATTTAGCGCTCGCATCCAATATTTTCCAATTAAGCTTGGCAAACGAAATGCCCACAACACCGAATATTGTGCGGTGGTATCAAAATATAGCGGCGTTAAAAGGGTTCCAAAAATCACTGCCGCAAACGTAGTAAAAAAGCGCCGCCAATGAACAGGTTGTTTAGCATTATCCAAGTTTTACGCGCTGCAGAAAAACTGGAAGTGTCGGTCAGAACCATCTATAGGGATATTGCGGAGCTACAAATGCAGAATGTGCCTATTTTGGGCGAAGCCGGAATAGGTTACA
>JAYTJI010000220.1:0-5771 GCA_043731245.1 Methylococcaceae bacterium
CATATCGGCGCAGATGCCGCCAAGTCGCTTAGCGCCAAACGTGAGGCCAAGTTACAACGACAACAACAAGTTTTGCAAGAACAACGATAGAATCATAATGAAGGCACAATTAGGCCAAAAAGCGCCATTATTATCGTTGTCTGATTGGATTCAAGGCGAACCTTTAAATTTTGATCAGTTGTCAGGCCGCGTTGTACTGGTTGAAGTATTTCAAGTGAACTGTCCGGGTTGTTTTTTATACGCCTTGCCGCAGGCTATAGACTTGTATCAACGCTATTCAGATCATGGCTTATCAGTATTGGGTGTAGCGACGGCGTTTGAGGATTTTGATAAAAACAACCTGGAAAACTTAACCCATTTGATTGAAAACGGGAATGTTGTAGGTGAAACGCTACGCGTGCTGAGCCAGCAAGGAAAATTAATAGCCGGTCGTGTACCCTTCCGCATTCCGTTTCCTGTAGCGATGGATCGCTTGCAAAAACGTCAAAGAGACGTAACTCAAGATGAAATCGAAATCTTTATTAATCAGCGTATCCCCGATTTTGAGCAGCAGACGGAAACTTATCAACAAAAAATTCGGCAACAAGTACAACATTATTTTCAATCACTGACATATCATGCGGAAACGTTTGAGCTTTTTGATTTAAAAGGCACACCCTCACACATTTTGGTGGATAAACAGGGCTTGTTAAGGGATTGTGCGTTTGGCACTCATCCTGATCTGGAAGCGCGTGTGCTGGAATTATTACAGGAATAATCGATTAAACAAGCCACTTATAAACTGCTTCATCTTGAGAAATTCCGGCTAAAAGCCCCCATAAGCACAGAGCTGATTTACCACACGACTTTATTATTCAAATGGTATACGTGTTTCTTGTTTAATCTGTGTTCAGGTTATAATGCTCTCAATGTACATATATTAATAGTACCTCTGCTTTTTTATTATTTATTTAGCGTAATGCCATTGCTTTCAATAATCCCGAAAAACCTCAGTGATTTCCAGATGAGTTACCCAGACAAAATATGACACAAAAACTTTATATTCAAACCAACGGCTGTCAGATGAATGAGTATGATTCCGACAAAATGCGGGATGTGCTGCAAGCATCGCATGGATTTGAATTGATTGATGATCCAAAACTAGCGGATGTTTTACTGCTCAATACCTGTTCAATACGCGAAAAAGCACAGGAAAAGGTGTTTTCAGCCTTGGGTAAATGGCGCAAGATTAAAGACAAGCGCCCTGGTGTAATCATTGGTGTAGGTGGCTGCGTCGCCAGCCAGGAAGGCTCTGCTATTCAAAAACGCGCACCGTTTGTGGACATGGTTTTTGGCCCACAGACTTTACACCGCCTGCCACAACTGCTGGATCAAGTCCGCAGCCAACATAAACCTGTTGTTGATATTTCCTTTCCGGAAATAGAAAAATTTGATGCCCTGCCCGAACCCCGTGCTGAAGGTCCAAAAGCCTTTGTTTCAGTGATGGAAGGTTGCAGTAAATATTGTTCTTTTTGCGTAGTACCTTATACCCGTGGTGAGGAGATCAGTCGTCCTCTGAACGATGTAATCGCTGAAATTACATCTTTGGCCAAACAAGGCGTACGGGAAATCAATTTATTGGGGCAAAATGTTAATGCCTATCGCGGCGAAATGGAGGATGGCGATATTGCCGATTTTGCCTTATTACTACATTATGTGGCGGCGATAGACGGGATAGATCGCCTACGTTTTACAACGTCGCATCCGGTTGAATTTACTGACAGCTTAATTGAAGCCTTTGCTGAAATTCCACAGCTCGTTGATCATCTGCATCTACCGGTACAAAGCGGCAGCGATCATATCCTGAAAATGATGAAGCGTGGACATTCAAGTGCGGACTATAAGGAAACTATACGTAAATTACGCTTAGTGCGTCCCAATATTAGCCTGTCTTCAGACTTTATTATCGGCTTTCCAGGTGAAACCGATACGGAATTTGAAGAAACTTTAGCATTCATTGATGAAATCGGTTTCGATTTGTCATTCAGTTTTGTTTATAGCCAACGCCCAGGAACACCCGCAGCTGATTTGCCGGATGATGTGTCTGCGGAAGTAAAAAAACAGCGTCTGGAACGTTTTCAGAAACGTATAAATGAAATGGCTACGGCTATTTCAAATAATATGATCGGTACGGTGCAGACTGTTTTAGTCGAAGGCCAATCTAAAAAGAATCCTCTGCAAATGCAGGGTAGAACCGAAAATAACCGGGTCGTAAACTTTATTGGTCATCCCAGATTGGCAGGGCAATTTGTTGATGTCCTGATAGCGGAAGCGCTGCCTAATTCTTTACGGGGCCGTCTAGTTGAGGCTTCCTTCGATAAAATCATCACTCAAAACTGATTCATCATAATGACTACCCAGGAAATTTCTTTGCTCCCTGCCGATAATGGCAGATTATCCAATTTTTGTGGTCAGTTAGACACGCATTTACGGCAAATAGAAAAGCGGCTTCAAGTTGAAATAGCCAATCGCGGCCACCAATTTAAAGTGACTGGATTAGAGTGTTCAGTCAAAGCGGCTTGTGCAGTTATGGAAAAATTATTTGCCAGCACCGAAAAAGAGCAGTTGACTGCCGAACTGATTCATTTAGCCATGCAGGATGCCTCGATTGACGAAATATTAGCTGCTACGGCAACGGCACCTGAACAAGATGTCGCCATAAAAACAAAATTAGGGATGACTAAAGGTCGAGGTGCTAATCAACAGGCTTATTTAAGAAAAATCGTTTCACATGACATAAATTTCGGCGTGGGGCCAGCCGGAACCGGTAAAACTTATCTGGCTGTTGCCTGCGCTATTGAAGCCCTGCAAACTGAAAAAGTCAGGAAAATAATTCTGGTGCGCCCGGCTGTAGAAGCCGGTGAAAAGCTGGGCTTTTTACCGGGCGACATGGCTCAAAAAGTCGATCCGTACTTACGGCCTTTGTATGATGCACTGTATGAAATGCTTGGCTTTGATCGGGTTGAAAAAATGATTGATAAAGGCATTATAGAAGTGGCACCACTGGCTTTTATGCGCGGACGGACTTTAAATGACGCCTTTATTATTCTGGATGAGGCACAAAACACCACGACCGAGCAGATTAAAATGTTCCTGACTCGCGTGGGTTTCGGGTCTACTGCCGTTATCACAGGTGATGTTACGCAAATAGACTTACCTTCAGAAAAAATGTCCGGCTTACGGCATGTGCTTGAAGTTCTTAAAGATATTGAGGGCATCAGCTTTACTTTTTTTGGGGTACGGGATGTAGTCCGACATCCGTTGGTGCAGCGTATTGTTTCCGCTTATGAAGCTTATGAGCAAAAAAACAAAACCGGACTATGAATCTAATTGAAATTCAAAGCATTTATACATCAAAAGGCCAACCTGATCAGGAGCAAATTCAACGCTGGGTTGATGCCTCCCTGGATGGCTACCATCAAGACACCGAAATCGTTGTGCGTATTGTCGATGAACAGGAAAGCGCTGAACTTAATCAACAATATCGCCATAAAACAGGCTCCACTAACATCCTCAGTTTTCCAGTCGAAATCCCTGAAGGCATTGAGCTGAATTTACTGGGTGATTTGGTCATATGCGCACCGGTTTTGGAAAAAGAGGCGCTGGAACAAAATAAAGTTTTAACAGATCATTGGGCACATATCATTATCCATGGTGTCTTGCATTTACTAGGCTACGATCACATTGACGAGACGCAAGCCGAACTTATGGAAAGCAAAGAAATAACAATTTTGAACACATTATCTATAAAAAACCCCTATATACAGGACAATGACGAATGAGCGATGAGCAACCTCCCAGTAGAAGCGCCCCTCGAAAGCGTTGGGTAGAACGGATCAGCCAACTATTTTCAGGGGAGCCGCAAGATTTGGACGATCTTCTCGGCATTCTGCGGGAAGCGAGGGAAAACCGGCTATTGGATACCGACGCGTTATCCATGATTGAAGGTGTATTGCAGGTATCGCAAATGCGGGTGAGGGATATTATGATTCCCCGCATTCAAATGGTTGTTGTACCTAAAGATGCTGAACTGGAAACTATATTTCCACTTGTTATTGAGTTTTGTCATTCCCGTTACCCTGTTATTGATGGGGATCGCAGTAAAGTGGTTGGGGTTCTCTTAGCTAAAGATTTACTGGCGCGTGTATTGCAAAATAAAACCATGACCGTAGAGGAAATCATGCGGCCTGCTTGCGTGGTTCCGGAAAGTAAGCGTTTAAATGTATTACTTAAGGAATTGCGGACCAACGGCAATCACATGGCTATTGTCGTCGATGAATACGGCCAGGCTGCGGGTTTAGTCACCATTGAAGATGTGTTAGAAGAAATTGTTGGTGAAATTGAAGACGAACACGATGACCATGAAGACGAAGGCTATATTTTTCAACGCAGTGCCAGTGAATTCATGATTAAGGCGCTGATGCCTATTGAAGAGTTTGATGACTATTTTTCCACACAGTTAGCCACCGATGAATACGACACCATTGGCGGCTTTATTGTAAGCCAGCTTGAACACATGCCTAAAAAAGGTGAAAGCCTGGTAATAGATGACATGCGTTTTGAAGTAATACGGGCAGATAACCGGCGCGTACATCTCATAAAACTCAAATTAACCAAGTAGCAGGAAAATAATTGTGAATAAACAGACAATACTGGTAACCGGTGGCGCGGGTTATATCGGTAGCCATGCTTGCATTGAGCTGTTGCAAGCCGGTTTCAAGGTTATCGTGGTGGATAATTTATCCAATAGCAAGCCCGAATCATTAGCCAGGGTTGAACAAATCACCGGCAAATCATTGACATTTTATCAAGCCGATATTCGTGATAAGCAAGCGTTAAGTGATATTTTTGCTCAAGAATCGCCCTCAACAGTCATTCATTTCGCTGGCTTAAAAGCCGTTGGTGAATCTTGCGAACAACCGCTGCTGTATTATCATAATAATGTCTATGGGACACTGGTGTTGACTGAAGTCATGAGCAATGCCAACGTTAAACAGTTGGTATTCAGCTCCTCCGCTACCGTTTATGGAGAGTCTTCCAGTTCGCCGCAGTATTCTGAAGATTTTCCACTTGGCGCTATCAATCCTTATGGCCGCTCAAAAGCCATGATTGAGGATATATTAAGGGACTTGTCGGCCGCAGATAAAATCCATCAAACTAAAAACCCTTGGAAAATAGCCCTGCTCCGCTATTTTAACCCAATCGGCGCACATGAGAGCGGAATGATAGGCGAAGACCCTAATGGTATCCCCAATAATCTGATGCCTTATGTTGCGCAAGTTGCTATCGGTAAATTAACGCAATTATCCGTATTTGGCGATGACTACCCAACTCGGGATGGAACCGGTATCCGGGATTATATTCATGTGGTTGATCTGGTAAAAGGTCACATTAAAGCTATAGCCGTATTGAACAGCGAAAAATTCGCAGCGGGTGGCTGCAAAGCTTACAATTTGGGTGCAGGTAGAGGCTACAGTGTCCTGGAAATGGTCAATGCTTTCGAACGGATAACCGGTAAAACCATCAATTATAAAATTTCTCCGCGTAGAGCGGGTGATCTGGCAGAATGTTTTGCCAATCCTGACTTAGCATTAAAAGAGCTTAACTGGAAAGTGGAAAAAAATCTGGATGATATGGTAGCGGACACCTGGAACTGGCAAACTAAAAATCCGCAAGGGTATAGTTGATTTAATTTCAAAATACACTCAGATCATTCGGCGCATTAGCGATAG
>JAYTJI010000221.1:0-10690 GCA_043731245.1 Methylococcaceae bacterium
CTGTGCAAAACGACAAGGTTGGATAAAAAATCTTCGCGCCTAATAAATCGAGGCATCCCTTTTGTAGCGTGGCTTGTGGCTTTTTCGTTCAAACACTAGATAGACAAAACGAACAGCCAGGCTAACGCTCAAGCCCCCTATCTTTTCCTTGCGCCAGTTGCTTTGTGAGTTTTTCGGCTGCGCCTGGTGTACGCTTAAAGTTCTCCCGCATTCGCTCCAACTCCACGCCCCGCGCGGTGGTTGGCTGTTTATTGAAGTTTTCAATGGCGGCTTTTAGCTCGTCAGGCAATGCGCCCCACTTCTTGCCGCTGTCACCGTACCCAAAAAACGTGCCCTCCCGTTTTGCGGCCAAGGCCTTAAAATCTGCTACGGCTTTATCTGCCGCCTTATCCGTTGCGGCTTTTGCCGTTGCAAGGGCAGCTTTTTGCTGATCGGCATGACGTTGCTCTATTAATGCCTTGGCAAGCTCAGGATGCTCTGTTTTTAGCCGTTGTTAGGCTTTTTCATAGAAAGCTACTCTTTTGCCAATGCTCTTTTTCGGATTTACCGGCTATCGCGTCCTGAGCTTGTTTTTTGCACTCGTGGTGCTTATCGATTCCATCCTGTAAATCACGCTCCCAAAAGGCAAACTCGGCTTTCCATTGGTCTGTTGCATAAAACCCTAGAAGCGGTTTTTTAGGTTCTTTGGCTTTTATCTTCCATGCGTCTTGCGTGTTCTTTTCCGCTTCTTCAAGTAACCTTGTTTCCTCAAAATAGGTTTAATATGGTTTATATGTATATTTGGCACTAAAACTTACAGCTGTTTTATTAAAACGTTCTGAAGCGTACACATTTTTAATGGGTTTCTGCCGATTAAAATGCAAACTTTGCCCAAGCAAGGATCCAAATCCACCGGCGGAAACCTTGAGAAAATCAGACTTAAATTGATCACCCTGGTTAATATTGACTGGGAAAATCCGATAAGGGATACCGGTTTCTTCCAGCATGCTCAGGTATTTTGTCGATTTGAGTTGTTTATGTTAAAACGTCCCCACGCTGCTTGCTCGGCCAACCTTTTTCGTTGCCTTCTATGACCGACACCAAAGCTGTCCGTAACTGACAAAGTTTGTCACTTTTCTTGTGCCCACTGGGGAGCTTGCAAAACTACTGGCGAAGTTATTTTTTGATGAGAGTTGCTCGTACGCCCTATCCTAGCTGAATTACACGTTAGCATCGCTTATTTAATAAACGCCGTATAGACACGCTCGTAATCGACAATTTGAAAATTTCGTAAACGCTCACGCAATGGTAGTAGGCCTTTGGGCGGACGATCAGAAAAAATGCGGTGGGAGTTTCCTCAACAATTTGAATTGGCATTGTTATTGCTTTAGTTAAAACGTTACAGATACAAAAACGTTTTTTAAAACTCTAAGGAAAAAACCATGATCAATCATTCTTTCAAATTGAAACTCAGCGCTGGCATTTTGCTGGCATCACTGTCATTGGCTGCACAGGCGACTGTTATCAGCGAAGTTGAGTCCAACGACACTTTAGCAACAGCTCAAAACATCGACCCCCACTTCTCACTCGACTTTAGCCCGAACATCGGCGATACCTCGACGAATACCTCACTGACCATTCCACATGTGACGATTCAGGGCACTGGTAATAATACCTTTGACACCTACGCATTCGCTACGACAGGCGGCCGGGCAATCTTCGATATCGATTTTGGACGAAATTTTGCGGGCGGGCTTAGTGACGCATGGCTGAATTTGTTTAATTCCGCAGGTACTATAATCGCCCAAGCTGACGATGCCCCCACCAGTTACGGACAAGGAGGAAGTGTTCATGGGTACGATTCCTATCTTGAGATTCTCCTCGCGGCCGGAAATTACTTCATTCAAGTTGCCAGATACCCTAATTCACCCAATGTTAATGGCACTTATGAACTCCAGGTTTCAGTGGAAAATCACGCAGTCCCCGGACCTGCTGCTGGCCCATTGCCTTCTTTAGCCGCAGTCCCTGAACCTGCTTCTCTCGCATTGCTTTCTTTAGGCATACTGGGCTTTGGTGCTTCACGCAGAAAAAACATCAAGCATCAAACGGGCTGCTGCTTTCCGCAATTTAACCTTCCACGATTAACGAACCGCCTTTGGGTTAAAAACTTAGAGGCGGTTTTTTTATGCCTTATGGATTTAAAGTGTCCCATAGAGTGACAGGTTTTTGTCTGTCATTCATTAATGGGGATCTATAAAAATTGCACTTCGACTGTTCGACAAACTCACAGCTTAGTGCGAACGGTGGTCTTTGTAAATCAGTGGCTTATCCGTTAATGCTGAGCCTGTCGAAGCATAATAGGCAATTTTTAGAGGTTCCCTAATAATGGGTACACCCAGATTACCCAACAAAAATTTATTTAAGTTGTTGATAATACTGCGCCAACTCCTTGATTTCCTCTTCACTCAGTTGTTGTGCAATCAGGCGCATGCGGCTGTAAACATCATTGTGCCGCTGTCCATTTTTATATTCCAGCAAGGTTCTTGCAAAATAATCGGCATGTTGACCAGCCAGTGCCGGAATATCCTGCTTTTCACCTTGTCCCTTGCCGCCATGACAAACAAAACAGGGCGGCAGAATGCGCTTGCCATCACCGTGTTCAACCATTTTTTCGGCTCTGGCAAGAGCCTGGTTGCTGGCTTTATTCTCTGGAGGCGGCAGGGAACTGAACCAGACTGCCAGATCAGCAGCATCCTGTTCAGTCAGTCCTTTAGCGATTCCGGTCATCGAATCATGACTACGGCTGCCATTGAAATAATCACGCAACTGTTTGTAAGTATAAGTGGCAACCTGGCCTGCAAGCGCTGGAATCGCGGGAAGTGTTTCATCATCCCGCGTTTCCTCCTTCATGCCCTGGCCTTTATCGCCATGACAGCTTTTGCAGGATTCCGCCAGTGCCTTACCCTTGTTAAGGTCGCCGTTTTTAACCCGGTTCAGGACTTCAGGCGTCCAGGCAATTTGCGAGGATGGCTCAGCATTAACCGCAACCGGTGCTATAAACGCCAGTAATAGTAGCATTCGTTTCATGTTTAATATCCCCATGGCGATGAACCAAAAGTGTCCATAATAAAGAACTGTAAGATCGGATAGCCGAAGCTGATGGCCATTAACACAGCAATCACTTTGTTCCAGAGTTTAAAGTCATTCAACCATTCAGGAAGTGTCGCTACCGCGTGGATCGGTTCGGCAAATTCAATTTGTCCATCAAATACTTCTACAGTCGGATTCAATTGAGTTTTGGCCAGATTGTAGATAAACAAACAAGCCGAACCCAGTAGTATCAAACCGCCAAATATCATCATGAATTCATAAGGCTTCCAAGCCAACGTTAGTAGATTATTGTAAACAACGGTGGAAATACGGCGGGGTTGGCCTAACAAACCCAGTATGTGCCAGGGCGTCGTTAATATACTCATGCCGATAAACCATGTCCATAACTGAACCAGGGCCATTGAACTGGAAAATAAAGGTTTTTTAACCAGCATCGGCCATAAATAATAGGCAATGGCAAAATACATAATGATGGTGGTACCGGCAAAAATCAGATGAAAGTGACCGGGTACCCAGGCGGTGTTGTGGATCATGGCATTCATCGCATAACTGGCATTGACGATGCCGCCGAAGCCGCCAAAAATCAGCATCAGTAATGACAAAATAACCGACAGTACCATGGTATTAGTCCAAGGCAAGCTGATTATCCAACCAAACAGTCCTTTACCGCCACGCAGGCGTCCGGCAATTTCCAGTGAGGCAATAACGGTAAAACCCGTCACTAAAGTAGGCAACGCGACTACAAAAGTACCGATGCCATGCAATAGCTTCCAACCTTTAGCTTGTTCCGGATCCATGTAAAGATGATGAAAGCCTATCGGTAAGGCGAACACGGCCAATACGATAAAGGCCAGCCTGGCCATTTCATCACTGAACAGAAAGCCACCCGCTTGTTTGGGTACAAACACATAAAATGCGGTGTAGGCAGGAATCAGCCAGAAATAAACTATTGGGTGTAACGTCCAGGCAAATAAGGTTCTGGATAGCCCCGGATCGATGGTGTCGATCCAACCCAATGAAAATGGAATCAATTGAAACAACACTTCCAAGGCAACACCGGCACTGGTCCATAGCCATAACAAGACATTCATTGCCGTTGCAAACATCGCTAAAGGCACAGGTTGCCCAGTATTGGCTTTTTTCCATTGCACAAACATCACCAGCATAATGGCGCACCAAACCCAGGAGCCAACAACCAGTAAGGTAGCACCTATATAAAATGCGGCATGCGCAACAATGGGCGGGTAAAACGTATAAAGCACGGATGCCTTGCCGGTCAGCAAAGGGATAGCAGCCAACACGACACCGACTAAAGCCAGCCAGAATCCGCCCCATGCCAGCGGTTTATTCCATATCGGCTGCTTTAAAGTGGTGGTGGCAATAACGTAACCGAAGCCCATAATAAAAAAGGTCGTGAGTACAAACGCCATCAATACCCCGTGGGTACTGACCGAGGCAAAATAGACACTGGGTGAGTCCAACGCCGGGATAAAGCCGCTGCGTTCCAGGACTTGATATTCGCCCATGAAACAAGCCACGACAAAGGCAATAAATGCCACCCATAGATGGCTTAATGCCAGTTTTCTTGTCGCTGCATCATTCATTGTTCGACCCTCCTTTAGCGGGCAATTTTACCGGTGCTTTCCAGTCTTCTTTCGCAATCACAGAAATATTGCTCCACATGTGGTTATGACCCAAGCCACAATATTCATTACACAGCACTGGATATTCGCCGGGTTTAGGAAAGGTAGTCGTTATTTCCGCAACATAACCCGGCACGATCATGGTGCTCATGTTCGTCATAGGAATATGCACGCCGTGTAAAACATCCATACTGACCCAGCGTAAAGTTATTGGCGTCTCGGCAGGTACACTAATAAGTTTTGGGAAAAAAGAATAACGTCCGGCGACCATTCTGACGATGACATGGCCCTTGTCAATTTGTACACCCAGATTGTCTTCAGCAAATTCTTTATTCAAATGCAGGCTGGCGGAATCAATGGTTTCAACTTTACCGGGTGGATTAACGCCGTGGAAAAAAGCATCAATAGTGATAATACCGACAAAAAGACCGATCACCAGCATCGAGATGGTGATCCATTTTCGTTCCAGTTGATCGATATGAATGGCCTGAAGCTGCGTGCATACGTCGCGGATGACCAGCACGCATTTTTGTTTGATTGGCTCTATTTGCATAATGAAACCCTAGCCTCGCGGCAAAAATACGCCGTAATATAGAAATAGCCACGCGACTAGCATGCCGCCGATAACCACTGACATCAGCGCAAAAGTTCCTACCGGCGGGCTTTCGAGAATACGCTTACGCTCTTCTTCACTCATTTTATCCATCTCAGTCTCTCTAAGTTATTATTAATTTAATTCATTATAACTTGCGAGGTAGTTAGATGAAAACTTTAATACCTTTCTATCTGTAATGTTGATAGTGTGGCTGTTTCACTGCGCTTAAAACAGGTTTTAAAAGGCTTGCAGACGGTCAGTTGTGATTGAAAAACTTACGGGGATTTAGCTGTTTAAGAAAACCGGATAGTCTTGGCTATAAATATAGAGCCATTAACTTTCAGCAATACTTGCCTTTATGGATTCGGCTGAAGTATTAGTAACAATGATATTGTATTGCTTACATGCCTGGAAGAAATCTAAAATGTCGACACCGGCAAACTCACTGGCGTCACGTCTCGACAGCTGGCATGATTGAAACATCAACATTGCTGCATATAGCTTGATCTGCTGGGCCAATTGGTTTTGATCCCGGTCTTGGAGGTATTGATCTGGAATTTCTAAAGTAAGCTGCATGGTTTCAATCCTGGGTTATGATTTTGAGCTTTATCATATAATGAAAAATACATAGAACCATTATAAAATCAGGTTTAGTTGAGCATGTAAGGCAACGCGCAATAAATAAAATATCTGACAAATCAAAGATTGTAGGATGTGCTGACGTAAGGAAGCGCATCGATCTCGATGTGATGCGCTTCCTTACGTCAGCACATCCTACGTTACTGCCGATTTAAAACGACTGTCATGGCTATCGATGAAGTAGCCACCAAAACTTAATCTATATTTTCATAAACATTTTCAGTGAAACGCGGGGTACAGATAGCTAAAAAAACCAAGTCTTCAGTGCCAATGTTGGTGATTCTCTGTGGACATAGGGATGGAATGATAACGACATCACCTGCTGATAACTGTTGAGGCAGTTGCCCAGCAACTTCAACAGATGCAATCCCCGAAAGAATAACGTATCTCTCGACAACACCTTTTAAACGATGCAATTTAGTGGTTACGCCTGCCGTAACTCTGGCTCTAGCAATCGACAGCTCAGGGTCAGTTGGAGAATTTGACAGCTCTAAAATATAGCAGCCTTCATCAAAGTAATATTCATCGGCTTGATTGGCCTTTAAGATTTGTGTTTGCATGGGTATTTGACTACTTTGTTTCCTGGCTTAATTTTTCTAATAAGCTATTTATAAACTCAAGCTTCTGTTCGGTCGTTTCAAACGGCCTTATAAACCTTAACTTATCCGCGCCATCAAATTTATAGCATTGCGCCTGGGTTTGTATCAGGATAATCAATTGCTCAGCATTAATATTGGGTTCTGCGGTAAAAATAATGCGACCGCCTCCTGCATTCGCTTCTATTTTTTTAATACCCAGTGTTTGTGCTTTTTGCTTTAATTCAGTAACGCTGAATAAAGTTTTCACCGGCTCTGGCAATAAACCAAAACGGTCTATCATTTCCACCTGCAATTCGTGTAAATCGGCTAGCGTTTCGGTGTTGGAGATGCGTTTATACAACACTAATCGGGCATGAATATCCGGCAAATAATCTTCTGGAATCAGGGCAGCTGTTTGTAGATCGACTTCGGCACCGGCATCCATCGGGGTATCGAGCTCCGGCTGCTTACCTGATTTTAAAGCAGTGACTGCCCGTTCCAGCAGTTCGGTGTACAAACTAAAACCGATTTCCTGAATTTGACCGCTTTGGTCATCACCGAGTAACTCACCTGCGCCACGAATTTCCAAATCGTGTGATGACAACATAAACCCCGCACCTAAATCGCCGGATGCTTCAACTGCTTGCAGCCGTTTAAAAGCATCCTTACTCATTGAGGATTTTGGCGGTACGATAAAATAGGCGTAGGCGCGGTGATGAGATCTCCCCACTCGTCCACGTAACTGATGTAATTGTGCCAGCCCCAATTTATCAGCCCGATCAATAATAATGGTATTGGCCGTAGGAATGTCGATACCACTTTCAATAATGGTAGAACACAACAAGACATTAAAGCGCTGATGATAAAAATCCAGCATGATGCGTTCCAGTTCACGTTCCGGCAATTGTCCATGCGCGATTTCAATCCGCGCTTCCGGTATCAACTCAGCCAGTTGCCTGGCCATTTTGTCCATGCTTTTAACTTCATTGTGCAAAAAGAACACCTGACCGCCACGTTTAATTTCGCGCAGGCAAGCTTCCCTGATCTGTGCATCCACCCATTCGCTAATAAAGGTTTTGATAGCATGACGATTAGGCGGCGGGCTGGCAATTATGGAAATATCCCTTAAGCCCGACATTGCCATATTCAATGTCCGTGGAATAGGCGTTGCCGTTAGCGTCAGAAAATCCAGCTCACTACGCAATTTTTTGAAGTGCTCTTTTTGGCGCACGCCAAAGCGATGTTCTTCATCAATAACCACCAGCCCTAGCGCTTTAAATTTAAGTTCCTTGGACAATAAGGTATGCGTACCGATAACAATATCGACTTTGCCTTCAGCTAATTCTTCGGCAATCTGTTTTAGCTCTTTAGGCGTAACAAAACGCGACATCACTTCAACGCGCACCGGCCAATCGGCAAAACGGTCGCGAAAATTCTGATAATGCTGTTGTGCCAGTAAAGTAGTCGGCACCAATACCGCTACCTGTTTGCCGCTTTGTACGGCAATAAACGCCGCCCGCATGGAAACTTCGGTTTTACCAAAACCAACGTCGCCGCAAATCACCCTGTCCATAGGATGAGGGCTGGTCATATCTTCCAATATGGTTTCAATTGCAGCCTGCTGGTCGGGAGTTTCTTCAAAGGGAAAGGCATCGGCAAAAGCTTGATAATCAGCCTCTTCAATTACAAAGGCATGGCCTTGCTTTACGGCTCTTTTAGCATGGATTTCCAATAATTCAGCCGCGACATCGTGGATGCGTGCTATCGCTTTTTTCTTGAGTTTGCTCCACTGATCGCCGCCCAATTTATGCAAAGGCGCAGTTTCAGGGCTCATGCCGGTATAACGGCCAATCACATGCAATGCTGAAACTGGCACGTAGAGCTTGTCATTATTGGCGTATTCAAGCATCAGAAATTCCGCCGCGATGCCGCCAATTTGTAAAGTTTGCAACCCTAAGTAGCGACCTACGCCATGCTCCTGATGAACAACCGGGGAACCTATCGTCAACTCATTTAGATTATTGACGATATTTTCCAGCTCACGCGCTGCGGATTTACGCCGCCTGCGCCTTTGCAGTACCTTTTCGCCTGACAGCAGGCTTTCCGTGATAATGGCAGTGGCCGGATTTTCCAGCCATAAGCCATGATCCATAGGCGCGACAAGAACGCAAGGCGACACTTCGGATTTTAAAAATGCCTGCCAGCTATCCACCGGCTTCACGGAAATCTTATAGGATCTTAGTTTATCAATCAGGCCTTCTCTACGACCGGCCGATTCCGCAACAAACAATATCTTACCCGCGAATGCCCCGATAAATTGCTGCAAAGCCTGGGCTGGCTCATTCAGCTTAGCATCCAGGGTTACATTAGGTAGCGGATGACAGGTGAAATCAAGTGTATCGTTACGTAGGTTGGGTTGCCCGCTGTTTGGCAACCCAACTATTCCGGGCTGCGATGTTGGGTTAACGATAAGGCCGTTAACCCAACCTACGGTCTGGTTTTCGAGAGTAATACGCGCGAATGCTGTTTTTCTTTGGGTCAACTCCTCGGCCGACAAAAACAAATGTTCAGGCTTTAGCAGGGGCCGTTCAACATCATATTTCCGTTGCTGAAAACGCTCCTCGGCTTCTGCATAAAAAGCCTGTGCGGTGGCGTTAAACGTATCTGACGCTACTAAAACCGCTGTCGACGGCAAATAATCAAACAAGGTCGCGGTTTGTTCTACAAACAGCGGTAAATAGTATTCAATGCCGCTGGGCGTAATGCCTTTACTGACATCCACATACAAGGTATTTTTGGGCGAAATTTCCGGAAAATAATTTCTGAACGCCTGGCGAAAATGCTTGATAGATTCATCAGTAAACGGAAATTCTCGCGCCGGGAATAATTGAATCTGCTCAATTCTTTCCAATGAACGCTGAGTTTCAGGATCAAAAGTGCGGATAGATTCGATTTCCTCATCAAACAATTCAATGCGAAAAGGCACTTTGCTCCCCATCGGAAACAAATCAACAATCGCGCCTCTAACGGCAAATTCAGCATGTTGATAGACTTGCGATACGCACTGATAACCCACGCTTTCCAGCTTGATCCGGTTCAGTTCCAGATTAAAATCATCGCCGACTTTAATGGCAAAACTGTTGGCTAAAACATGTTCTCTAGGCGCCAACCGGTGCATTAATGTAGTCACCGAAACCACTACTGCGCCGCGTTTCACCTGCGGCAATAAAGCCAGCGTTTTCAAACGTTCCGAGATAATTTCCGGCAGCGGTGAAAAAACATCGTAAGGCAAAGTTTCCCAGTCGGGAAAATGTAAAATAGGATGCTCGCCCTGCAAAAAAAACGCCAGCTCATGCTCAAGACGCAAAGCAGTTTGATTATCAGGCGTAACAATCACAAACAGGCGGTTTTCATTGTTAATGGCCGAAGCCAAGGCCAGGGAATCACCGCATCCGGTTAACCCTGTCCATACAACGGATTGATCTTTTGCTTGTGGAACGCTGGGGGAGAAAATGAGTGACTTAGCCATTAAAAAATATCGTATCTAGTTCCCACACACCTTGTGGAAATAAGCAGTTAAGGAATGAACACACTTGAGCATTTACATGCTGTCTAAAAAGACTTGTTAAATTATTGCTCATCATCGGATAGCGACTTCACTACGCCTTTTGCCCCTTGTCCAACAGCCTTCACTCCGCGTCTTGTACCATGCCCAATGTCCCTGGCAACATCACGGGTGCCATGCCCGATTTCTCGGGTCACATTGCGTGTTGTATGACCTATGGTTTTGCCCGCGTCTTTAACCTCGGCACAAGACAACAATAGCCCTGTAGAGCATAAAACAAGTAAGGCAAATAATTTTGTATATGAAAGGGTCATTTTTTCTGAAATGTTGAGTTTAAAAGCTAACTATACAATAGAGTTAAATAGAAAATTGAATAAATTTAACACGACTGTCCTTCGTCCGGTGCTTGTTGGTTGGCAATGGTGAACGTTGCAGGAGACTCACTTAAAGAAATTAAGCATGAGGTTGGTAAGTGGAATGAACAGAAAATAGAGCGCAAAAATTTGAATCTACGCATTTGGAGCAAGCATTTGACGAGGAAAACAAGCTGTTTTTTCAAGTCAGCTTGGCTGCATGATGC
>JAYTJI010000222.1:0-5036 GCA_043731245.1 Methylococcaceae bacterium
TGTTCAATATATTTGAAGAACTTGTTGCCCAAATTCCCGTTGTTAAAAGCATTTATTCTGCAATTCGCGATTTCACTTCCCTATTTTCCGGCAAACAGACAGGGAAATTTAAACAAGTCGTGCTAGTCAATGTGCCTCATGGCAAAGGTCAGCAAATAGGCTTTATTACCGTTTCGGATATTGAGGAGAATTCCCAAAGTTTCATTAGCGATGACCAAGTCGCCGTATTTTTGCCATTCAGCTATCAGATGGGGGGCAACACAGTCATTATGTCGCGGGAAAATGTGTTGGAAATCGATTTATCTGTTGAGGATGCACTTCGTTTTATCGCAACAGCTGGCGTTGTCGGCAATGTAAACGGTGAAAAAGATAAGATCTAAAGGATGTGAATTCACGATAACGTGGAATCAACAAAGGATCAGTAAGTCGAACTATCAAAACAAGTCTTTACTCATTTCTGGGGATTCAAATGGACACTTCAATGCACACTCTGCAAGCTTTATTTTGTCAATTAGGATTAGCTGACGACGAGGAACAGATCACTGTTTTCATTAGAATACACAGACCGTTACCCCCAAATATTATCTTACCTGAAGCAAATTTCTGGAACGAAGCACAGGCTGCGTTTCTGACTGAAGCCATTGAGGATGATTCGGATTGGTGCGAGTTAGTGGATAAGCTTGATTGTCTGTTGAGAGGAAAATAATATCAACCCCAACATATTTTCAGACCTACGAGGTTTTAAAAACCTCGTAGGTCTTCTCCATGCTTCCACAGTAAAGATATTGCCTACCGTCGATTGTTTAAGATGGTTACTTATTGGGATTGGTATAATTAGGTCTTATTAACTTGGCTATCTTTACCCAGTATTTCCCAGCAAGTAACAAATAACGCCGCAATAATCGGGCCCAATACAAAGCCCGTTAATGAAAACCAGGCTAATCCACCCAAGGTGGATACCATAACCAAATAATCTGACATTTTACTGTCCTTGCCGATTAGCCGTGGCCTCAGAAAATTATCTATCAAGCCTATTGCTAAAATACCCACTGCTAAAACGACAACTGCTTTTAGAGTGTGGCCTTGTAAAAACAAAATAGCAGCAGCAGGAGCCCAGACTAATGCGCTGCCTATAGGTAATAAAGACAAAATTATCATTACCATACCCCATAAAAAAGCGGCGGGAATGCCGACACACCAAAATAACAACCCCCCAATACAGCCCTGGATTACAGCAACTATTAATCCGCCTTTAACAGTCGCCCTGGCTACGCTGGTGAAACGTTCAAATAATTCTATTTCGATCCTGTCACCTATTGGGATATGGGAGATGAATTTTCTCATCAATTGATGACCGTCCCGCAATAGAAAAAACAGAATATAGAACGCCAATGCCACTTGAACGATAAGGTTCAACAGGTTCTGGGTCATTGCAGGGACTTGTTGCGCTATGTATTTTATGGCTTGCGCAAAGGCATTGCCGACTGAAGTGCTGATTTGCTCAATGCTTATTCCGCCTATATGCGAGAGATGATTGAATTTTGGCAAAAGCGCGAGAGTCTCTTGAAAATAACGTTGGGGATTTATTTCACCGCTTTGAATCTTATTGTAATAGTCTGTACTTTCCTCCGTTACCATCAAGGTTATGGTAAATAAAGGGATAACAAAAACCAGAATAATTAGCAACATAGTTAGGAACAATGACAGTTTGTCAGAGTTTTTATAATATTGCCGAAACCGCTGATAGGTAGGGTCAAAAACGACAGCCAGAATGATTGCCCCAAAACAAGCCAATAAAAAATCTTTAATCAACAAGAAAAATGACACGGTCACCAGCAAAACCAATGTCATAAAAAGGATGTAAGGGGTGTTTTTTTGCATGGATGGCTATTTGAAATCAAATTAATTGTTCTGGTATCCTATCATGTTTCCAGCAATACTTAGCCAGCCTTGCTCTGTCAACGCTAACCGACTGCAAATGACCAATGCGGCACTTTTACTAAATGACTCCATGTTATGGGTGTGATTAAAAATGCGTTTTTTTCGGGTAGGGTGCGCTATGCGCACCAGATGTCACGTTTGTCGCTGAAAAGGTGCGCACAGCGCACCCTACCCAATTACTTGCCTGAGATTAAACTGCATTTTTAATAGCACTCCTGCGTGCTTGCGGAAATCCATGACAGCTTTTGTTCGGCACTAACTGAATTTCACAATTGTTTAATTTATTGTGTTATAAAGAAACACAAAATGTATCCCTTACGTTCTAAACCTTCGTATTTCCGCTGCTTTTTTGATTTTCACCCTTTCGGGTGTGTTCTCCAGAGATAAAAAAATGGTCGCCAGTATATCCGCACGACATAACCCCAACCAAAACCAGCTTCTCGCGGCCCTTCCTGCGGAACTATTTGCGCGTATTACGCCCCATCTGGAGCTGGTTTCGATGCCGCTCGGTCAGGTTCTTTACGAATCCAACATTCAATTGCACCACGCCTATTTCCCGACGACCGCCATCGTGTCCTTCCATTACGTCATGGAAAGTGGCGCATCGGCAGAAATTGCTGGCATAGGCAATGAAGGCATGGTCGGGGTTTCATTGATCTTGGGTGGCAACACTACCCCCGGCATGGCTACTGTGCAGACAGCGGGCTGCGGCTACCGGCTAAAAGAGCGGTTGCTGATAGAGGAATTCAATCGCGCAGGGCCGATGATGCGATTGCTGTTGCGTTACACGCAGGCATTAATGACACAAATGTCGCAAACTGCGGTCTGCAATCGGCATCATTCAATAGAGCAACAACTGTGTCGCTGGCTGCTGTCAGCCGTCGATCGCTTACCCGAGCATGAATTAACCATGACCCAGGAGTTGATTGCCATCATGTTGGGTGTCCGCCGCGAAGGTATTACAGAAATTGCGGGTAATTTGCAACGTGCGGGGCTGATTAGTTACCGCCGTGGTCACATCACCGTTCTTGACCATACAGGATTAGAGTCCCACGCTTGTGAATGCTACAACGTGGTCAAGAAAGAATTCCAGCGTCTGCTTTGTGGTGAAGGCGCCGCTAATGCCTTACCAGTTAGTTCAAAGGTTGGGGTATTTCGGTGATAGTAAGGCTAATGGCTGGGTTGTTAGCATAGTTTTTTGTAATGCCCATGCCCCAGCGTCACTGCCACAGTTAAGAAATACGGAGTCAAAAAACATGTTTTTTGACTCCGTATAAACAACGATTGCTGGAGTACAAACCTAGGTTTGTACTCCAGGTGAAAGAGGTCTTAACAGCTTAAGGGAACCTCTAAAAATTGCCTATTATGCTTCGACAGGCTCAGCATAAACGGATAAGCTTCTGATTTACAAAGACAACCGTTCGCACTGAGCTTGTCGAAGTGCAGTTTTTAGAGATCCCCTTAACTGTGGGCAGTGACACCGGAAGGTATGATGAATTCCACTCTTATGTGCGATAACGCACAGAAATCGATAAATTTAATGGCTACCCTGGCACAGTGCAGCTAAAACGCATTTTGCATCAGGGTAAATCATGTCTGAAATAATTCCGCTTCTACCCATAACAATTGCCGCGCCGACACAGCACAGGATAAATCTACCTTGAAAAACAGCCTTAACAAAACTACTGTGCCATTTGCTGGCCTGGGTATACTTTTAGTAGTAGTAGTAGTAGTAGTAGTAGTAGTAGTAGTAGTAGCATCGTTCAGGGCTTTTAAACTAAGCGAGACATCAGCTGAGGCCCACATGCACACCCTTGTGATAATAAAACAAGCGAACGAATTGCTATCTGAATTGACAGATGCCGAAACTGGCCAGCGCGGTTATGCGCTGACTGGTAATGAAGTCTTTCTGGAACCCTATTTGAAGGTTCGTGACAATATCAGTGGGCATCTGCTGGAGCTGCGTCAACTTACTTTAAGCAGTGCTGCCCAAGAGCATCTGGACGCCTTAGTTCCATTAGTGGATGCTAAATTGGCGGAATTGGCTACCGTTATTGCGTTGCGCCGCCATCATGACATCCCTGCCGTACAAGCGGCAGTCTCCAATGGCGAAGGCAAGCGGCTGATGGATTTGATACGTGCTGAAATGGCTGGCTTCATCCGAATAGAAGAAGGGCTGTTGGCGCAGCACGATGCCGCATTACAATCGAACATGAAACAATTGTTTTACATCATCGTTGCCACCAGTCTGTTTATGCTGATGTTTGTGCTTGCCTTCAGCTACTTTATTTATCAACAAACACAGCAACGGCTCAAGAATTTGGTGCATCTTGAAACGCAGCATTGGCTTGAGGTACAGGAAGAGACTAATAAACAGCTGGAGTTGACCAACCTAAACTTACAGATTAGCGAAGAAAAGCTGGGCGTTACGCTCAATTCCATGGGTGATGGCGTTATTGCCATCGATGCCGAAGGTCGAGTGACCTTTATCAACCCCGTTTCTGCACAGCTTACCGGTTGGGCGCAAGCTGAAGCCGTGGGACGCAAGGTTGAAGAAATTTTTCACATCATCAATAAGGATACCCGCCACCCCGCCCTGATCCCGGTTATGGATGCGGTTAAACATGGCACCATTCAAGGCTTGGCCAACCACACCGTACTGATTGCACGCAATGGGGTCGAGCGCGATATCGCCGACAGTTGCGCGCCGATTCGCGGGCTTGATAATAAAATAGTCGGCGCTGTGCTGGTGTTCCGCGATGTCACTGAAGAATATGCCTTGCAGCAAGCGTTGCAGGATAGTAACAGCCTCGTCCACGCCATTGTCAATACCACGGTAGACAGCATCATAACCTTACGGTTTAATGATTGTGTCATCCACACAGTTAATGCAACGACTGAGAAACTATTTGGCTATTCTGACGAAGAACTTATCGGGCAAAATATCGGCCTGTTGATACCCGAGCTTGACCAAGGCATTGGTAACAAGTGGCTGGCGTTTTCTGATGAGTGTGATATTGAACAAAAAGTGGGGGCCTTGCGTGAAGTGATGGGGAGGCGCAAGAATGGCAGCTTTTTCCCGATAAATATAGCGG
>JAYTJI010000223.1:0-9971 GCA_043731245.1 Methylococcaceae bacterium
TCTTACCGGCCCGATGGAAGTATTTGCTTTCGCCAATGTCGGCTTGCAACGATCCGGTGTGTGCAGTGAACCCGCCTACCCAATGGATGTATTAGCCGCGCAGCCGGGGCCGATAATGACGTCATGCGGCCTACAAATTATCGCCAATAAAGCCTATAGCGATATCCATAACGGTATCGATACTTTACTAATTGCCGGTACTCCGGATGTAGACTGCCTGCTGTGCGACCCGGCTTTACAGGATTGGGTTCGAGCCATAGCGCCACAGGTCAGACGGCTTGCCTCAGTTTGTACAGGGGCTTTTTTACTCGCGGAAAGTGGTCTTCTGAATGGCCGTCGGGCGACCAGCCACTGGGATTATACCGATCGATTGGCGCGGGATTATCCAGAAGTGACCGTTGAGCCGAATCGGATTTTTATACGCGACGGTTTTATTTCAACATCAGGAGGTATCACCTCCGGTATCGATATGGCGTTGTCGATGGTGGAAGAAGACTGGGGAGGCGAACTGGCTTTGCTGGTCGCGCGTTATCTGGTGATGTTTCTCAAACGGCCGGGTGGACAGTCCCAATTCAGCGCTTATCTCACCAGTGAGGCTACCCGTCCTGAGCTTAAAGATTTACAGGCCTGGATCATGCTTCATCTTACCGAAGATTTGCGTGTGGAAACACTGGCTGAGCGTATGTGTATGAGTCCCCGAAATTTTGCACGCTTTTTCCTGGCTGAAACTGGTATGACACCTGCTAAGTTTGTGGAAATAGCCCGCATTGATGCGGCTCGCCATTATCTTGGCAGCACCAATCTATCGATTGAAGTTGTAGCCGATAAGGCTGGTTTTACAGACCCGGAACGTATGCGCCGGGCATTTATTCGTCAGTTGGGTATTAACCCGCAGAGTTATCGTGAGCGTTTTGGTCTCTGTGACCCTTCTTTAGCCAAAGCAGCTTAGATGAGTGCGGTCACCTAGTTTACGCTGTGCGTACCCAAAGACATTCATAGCAATTGTTTTTAAACCCAGATAACAGTAAGGAGAGCATCATGCGTATTTTACTTATTTCATCGGCATTTTCCGGATTAACCCGGCGGTTTTATACGGAACTTGAGGATGCAGGATTTATCGTCTCAATTGAATTACATTCAGGTGATATGGCATCTTTGATAGAAGGTGTGTCGTTATTTAATCCTGATCTGATACTGTGCCCTTTTTTAACAAAGTACCTTCCCAAAGAAGTTTATCAGAACTATAAATGCTTGATCGTTCATCCAGGTATTAAAGGCGATAGAGGCCCGTCTTCTTTGGACTGGGCTATTCAGAATGGCGAGCCGGAATGGGGTGTTTCCTTGCTGGAAGCCGCAGAAGAAATGGATGCAGGCGATATTTGGGCCAATAAAACCTTTCCTATGCGCCAGACGACTAAAAGCAGTCTGTTCTACCGGGAAGTGACGCAAGCGGCGGTTGATTGTTTGTGGGAGGTTTTAAGCTTTTTTGATGCCCCGGATTTTAAACCTGACGTGCAGGATTACAATAAGCCCGATTATAAAGGCAAAGCTCTGCCTTCAATTAAGCAAGCTGATCGCGCCATTAACTGGAAAACGCATAAGACGGATGATATTTTACGGCGTATTAACGCTGCTGATGGCAGCCCAGGCGTGCTGGATGAGCTTTATGGGCAACCGGTTTTTATGTTTAATGCGCATAAAGAAAGCCATTTAACCGGTAAAGCGGGCGAGATTATTGCCACCGCAAATCATGCCATTTGCCGGGCGACAGTTGATGGCGCTATCTGGATTGGGCATTTAAAACCAAAGCTGGAAGCAGGTGCCAAAGGCATAAAACTACCGGCTACTTTCGTGTTAAAAGACCTATTGCCCAAGGCAAATTCCGGCGCTTCCACTTTAAAAGGTTTTTTTTCAAAAACTATTAAATATATTGAAATCGACTATACCCGGCCGGGGCGGACTGTGCCTTGCCAGGAGGTTTGGTATGAACAAGACGCTGATGCCGCTTATCTTTATTTTCCTTTTCACAATGGCGGTATGAGTACAGAACAATGCCGACTTTTACTATCGGTTTATCAGCATGTCGCCACGTTGCCGCTAAAAGCAATTGTGCTAATGGGCGGTGAAGAGTGCTGGTCAAATGGCATTCACCTTAATCACATCGAGGTTGCGGAGAGTCCGGCAGATGAATCCTGGCTAAATATTAATGCGATTGACGACCTGATCTATCAAATTATTACCACACTGGATAAATTAACCATCTCCGCAGTTGCGGGCAGTGCCGGTGCAGGTGGTGCGATTATGGCTTTGGCGGCTGATCGGGTATTTGCCCGGGAAGGCGTGATTTTTAATCCGCATTATAAAAATATGGGTGAGCTTTATGGCTCCGAGTACTGGACTTATTTGTTGCCCAAGCGTGTCGGTCAGGAAATGGCAACGTCATTGACTGAACAACGCCTGCCCATTAGCGCTAAAAAGGCATGGCGAATTGGCTTGATTGATAAAGTACTCGATAGAAACCACAAGATTTTTGCCGCTCAGGTTAAGCATTTGGTCAATGCCATTGTTGTTGACAGCAGGGCTTTAAGGCAGTGTTTAAATGCAAAAGCCAAAACGCGTTGTTATGACGAATCTTTAAAGTCATTGGCTTCCTATAGGCAATTTGAACTAACACAAATGTACACCAATTTTTATGGCAGTGAAGATTACCATACAGCAAGACAGCATTTTGTGTATAAAACAAGTAACGATAAAACTACACCTGAAAATATAGCCCACCATCGTCAAAAAGAGGGACTGGCCGGAAAATTATCGTTGGGAAGTATGTACCCGTTTGTTTGGCAGGATTTTTTCCAAATGGGTGATGACAGGGTTAATAACCAGCATAAAGAATTGTTTATGTTAGCTAATCAGTTGGCGTCTTCTGTCAACAGGAAAGCGCTGACCCAAAATAGCCAGTTAATTTATCAGCATGTCAAAGCACAGTTTAATGCTGAAGAGGGGCTGATGGAACAGTCAGGCTTTCAACATTATCAAGAGCATGTAAAAGAGCATAATGTGATACTGGGAAAATTGGCTGAAATGCACCATAAAATACTAAACAACGGCTGGGAACAAAGCTGTATTGAGGCGTTTATGGATAAATGGGGTAAACATATTATCCATTTCGATATGGCATTTAATGCTTATCAGAAAAAACAGGAACTTGACCTGGTTGAGTAACGGATAAGCAATGGCATAAATCAAGCCGATTTTTGGATAAAATTTTACGAAACGATCAGAGGAATTAAGCCATGAAAACAACAGACATATACCAGGAAAAGCTGGTTGAATTAATTGAACAGAGTGCCATGATTGATATTTTGGTGGTGAAATCCCTGCAAGCAGAGGCCGATGTGAAGATGAACTATGACCAAGAACTCGAAGGGTTGCGAGCCAAACAACGGGAAACTACGCAAATATTGCATAAACTGGAAGAACCCTGCGGCAATGCTTGGGAGAATATCGGTGGCGGTGGTTAATCTTTGTGTTCTTTTAAACAGCATGATATTTCAATTAGGTAACTCGAATAAATAAAAAACTTGATAAAACAAAGACAAGGATGTGGTTGTTTATTTTTTTACGGCTTACCTAACTAAACACTGGCAAGGCATAAGCCTATGGCTACAAAGTATATATATGTTATGGGTTCAGAATCCGGGGTAGGTAAAAGCACGGTATGTCTGGGTATTTTAGCGCAATTATTAGCAGCAGGATTTAATGCCGATCAGTTGGCCTATATAAAACCGGTCACTCAATGTATTGCAAAACAGCCGGTTGCGCTGTTCTGCGAACAAGAGCACATCGCTTACCGGGACATTGGTAGTTTGGTTTTTAACAAAGGCTTTAGCAAAGACTTCATCGATGGATTGACGCCAGGGTCAGATGAGCTGTTGGCAGAGGTGCTGGCAGCTATAGCCGTTATAAGTAAGGGCAAAACGGTGGTGATTATCGACGGTGTTGGTGATCCAGCAGTAGGCAGTGTCGTGGGTGTTTCTAATGTCGATGTCGCGGCAGCGCTGGCTTGTAATGTTGTTTTTGTCGGTAAGCCCGGTATCGGTGCGGCTATAGACAATACTGTGCTATGTGTATCCTTTCTGCAAAACAAAGGATTAACAAACATAGGCGTTGTCTACAATAAAATTCCGTTGGAAGCTTTTGCTGAGATAAAAAACCATGTGACCAAAAGATTGTCGGAATTATTGCCCGAGATAACGTTGTTGGGTTTTATAGGTATGGAGCAGGTTGTTGAAACGCAGTTGAAGAATATGACCAACGAAGAAATAGCGCATTGGTTCAGTTCCTATGTGAACGAAAGCCCCCTGCTTTGTGGCTGGCTTGGGTTAAAAGTCAAAAATAACGGCTACTGACTATGAAAAAATAAATATTCAGCTATAAAACACATTTTGAAACCCAAAAAAAGCCCCGTAAAAACGGGGCTTTTTATTAACTTAATCAGCCAGGACTATAATCTGACTTCATTGCTGAAGGTTGATTTACCTGCCGTGTTTGCGGCTCTTATCTTATAACCGTAAACAGTACTATTAGAGTTATAGCTATAGGTATTGGTTGTCGTTGTTCTAAAAGCTGCTGTGCCATAAGTACAAACAGCATTTTTAACAGTACAACGGAAGATTTCATAGCTGGTTGCGCCAGTAACTGCGCCCCAATTTAACTTAACAGTCGAACCCGTTTTAGTGCCTATCAAGCTAGTGGGTGCAGCGGGTAATGTTGCCGCAGTAGCGGCGGATTTAATGGCTGCGAAGCCGGTGACGTTGCCTAGAGCATCTCTTGCTTGTACTTGGTAGCTGTAACTGGTGCCTGCTTGCAAACCGGTAGCGGTGTATGTGCTGGAAGCTTGCCATGGTGCATCCACACAACCTGCGCCGCCTGCGGTACAAACAAAGTGATATTGAATGCCGCCAGAGGCGTCTGTTGCAGTAATAGCGGTCATGCTAATGCTGCTAGAACTGCCGCCTGCACTGGGAACCACCGACCAGGTCATTGGGTTTGGTGTTGGCGCAGTAGTATCAGGAGGCGTCGCAGTGGTTGCCGCAACGGTGACTGAAGGACTGGTTTGATTGCCAAAAATATCCCGCGCTTTGACTTGGTAACTGTAGGCAGTTCCAGCTTGCAGACCGGTTGCGGTGAATAAGTTGGATGCTTGCCAGCCGCTTTCTAAGCAACCCGCGCCACCGGCAACACAGACGAAGTTATATTGCACGGCACTGCCGGAATCATCGCTAGCGACTGAGGCTTGCATGGTAATACTATTAGTGCTTGTTCCTGCATTAGGCGTAACGGCCCAGGTCATTGGATTGGGGTTAGGCGGAGTGATGTCGCTAATTGTTCCGGGGATGATAGTGCCCGAAATAAAGTATTGGCCTAAACTGCCATAATCAGAATAAGGCGTTACGGTATTGCCAACGCCACTGATTGCCAGATAATAGCGGCCTGCGGAAACGGTGGCGGAAATAACGGCATCCGTTTCGGTGAGGGGATCATTTTGCGCCACTTGTACACCATTTTGATCATACAAAGTGGCTTGAATATCCAGGTTAGCGCCTCTTAGCGAGGCTCTGTAAAATGCTTCCCATGCCGGGGTTACATTGATACTGATTGGTCCTGCGGCGGCATCAAAAGAAAAATAGTCAACATCATTACGGGTTTCGATAACGCCCTTGTTACTGGCGCTTAAGTTGTGTGGGTCCGTTTCGGGATTGCTTGCCGTAATAGCGCCTGCTGCATCAACTGACAAAGGCGTTGGCGCTAAAATATCGTTGCCATGGTCGTCAGGGCGGAAAGTCAGTTTTGCACTGATCAGATTAATATCATCCTGTGGTTGCGTTGCAAACTGATATTCCCCACTGCTCCATTGGGTTATATTGGTATAGTAACCAACGCCCATAATGGGTGCCCATGACACAAAGCCGGTACCGTGGCCGGTATAATAATCCAGAATGGTTGTGCCATCATTAAAGCCGTCATGGGACAGCCCTAAGTTATGCCCCATTTCGTGAGATGCCGCTTCCGCCACATAAGGAGGGAAACCGGAACCTAATGCGTTGGCGTAAACCAGCGCGGGTGAATAATAGCTTGCGTAATTGCTAAAGCCCCATACATTGACATAAGCAACACCGCCCGCGCCAAAAGCAGGCATATTGTTACCATTGGCATCAACATTTTGAGTGATAAGGATTCTGCCGACTGTGGGGCCAAAGCTGGCAGGCAGCTCGGTAGTGACGTCAACATTAAAAGGGGCGTAATCTTCTGCAATACGGTGCCAGATTTCTGCGATTTGACCTAACTCGGTAGCACTAAATGCAGCAAGATTGCCATCGGTATCATAAGCTTTTGCATTTAGCGTAGCGATACCGCTAGACGCATTCCAGGCCGTATTGCTAATAGCCTGACCATCAAAATCAAGGTAAACAACGTTAGTGGCACCTGGTTTACTATGCAGAGTAAACGCCTCAACTGCCGTAATAGCCAGAGGCTGTGCGACTGCGGAGGATGTAGGTGCAGAGCCTTGCTCGGGTAAAAAAGTATCACTATAGAAAATGCCGCCTTCGTTATCGACGTGCATGTATTTAAGGTCATGTTCGGTAAATGAAAAACTATGCATCCATTTCAAAGCCTTTTGCTTATGTTTTTCTGGTAAGGCCTCCATTTTTGAGCGGAAATGACCGGCCGGTAAATCCTCCATATTAAATGGCACATTGGCATCAAAATGCTTTTCTCTATGAGGTTGCGAAAATGCGGTTAAGGGCAAAGTCGCAAGCGTTATTGCTAACAGAATCTTGGTTTTATTGGGTCGATATAAGGTCATCATGCTTTCTCATCAGGAGTTAGTGGATAGTACAATTAAAAGCATAGACCAACTTTTTTTTTATGCCGGGTTTTTGCGAAAAAAATAATTTAACTTAAATGTGCCTGATAGCTTTGTTTTAAATACAAAAGCAACCGTCTGCTTGAAAAGAATTATATCCACCCTCATATTAATGAATACTTAAAAACTTTTTTAAAAAATAAATACTATGCGGATGGATAAATTAACCAGCAAGTTTCAAACAGCATTGGCTGATGCACAAAGTCTGGCCTTGGGAAAAGACCACCAATTTATTGAACCTGTGCATCTGATGATGGCATTACTGGATCAGGAGGGCGGCAGCATCAAGCCGTTACTGGCTCAGATTGGTGTTAATACGCAGTTGCTACGCACAGAGCTGGTTAAGGAGTTAGGGCGTATTGCCACCGTCAGCGGTTCGGGCGGCGATGTGCAGATCTCTAACGAATTATCCAGACTGCTGAATTTAACTGATAAATTAGCCCAAAAGCGCAATGATAAATTCATCTCCAGCGAGTTGTTTCTATTGGCCGCTAGTGAGGAAAAGGGCGTTTTGAATGATCTGCTCAAAAAAGCAGGTGTGCTTAAGAAGGCTGTCGAAACAGCGATAGATAAAATGCGCGGTGGTGAGGCGGTTGATGATCCGAATGCCGAAGATCAGCGTCAGGCATTAAATAAATACACAATCAACCTGACAGAGCGTGCAGAACAAGGCAAACTTGATCCCGTTATCGGCAGGGATGATGAAATTCGTCGCACTATTCAAGTGCTGCAACGACGCACTAAAAACAATCCGGTGTTAATCGGTGAACCCGGCGTGGGTAAAACGGCGATCGTTGAAGGTCTGGCGCAACGCATTGTTAATGGCGAAGTGCCGGAAGGCATTAAGGGCAAACAGGTATTGGCTCTGGATATGGCGGCATTGATTGCCGGCGCTAAGTTTCGCGGTGAGTTTGAAGAGCGATTAAAAGCAGTGTTGAATGATCTTGCTAAACAGGAAGGTCAGGTAATTCTGTTTATTGATGAGCTGCATACGATGGTCGGCGCAGGCAAGGCTGAAGGCGCAATGGATGCAGGCAATATGTTAAAACCCGCTTTGGCGCGTGGCGAACTGCATTGCGTGGGCGCAACCACGCTGGATGAATACCGGAAATATGTCGAAAAAGACGCCGCATTGGAACGTCGTTTTCAAAAAGTATTAGTGGATGAACCGTCCGTTGAAGATACCATTGCAATTCTGCGCGGTCTAAAAGAAAAATATGAAGTGCATCATGGCGTTGAAATTACTGATCCAGCCATTATTGCGGCGGCTAACCTGTCTTACCGTTATATTGCTGACCGGCAATTGCCGGACAAAGCCATTGATTTGATTGATGAAGCGGGCAGTCGCATCCGCATGGAAATGGATTCAAAACCTGAAGAAATGGATAAGCTGTACAGGCGTTTGATCCAATTAAAAATGGAACAAGTCGCGTTAAAGAAAGAAAAGGATGCCGCTTCCAAAAAACGCCTGGAAATACTGGAAGAAGAAATCAGCGATTTGGAAAAAGAATATTCTGATCTGGAAGAAATCTGGAAAGCAGAAAAAGCTTCATTACAAGGTTCAGCATCGATCAAGGAGAAGCTGGAACATGCCAGAACAGATTTGGAAGCAGCCAGCCGTACTAATGATTTGGCGCGTATGTCAGAATTGCAATACGGCATTATTCCCGCCTTGGAAAAGCAATTGGCTATGGCGGGGTCAGCTGAAATCCAAAAAATGACTTTGCTACGTAACAAAGTCACCGAAGAAGAAATCGCCGAAGTCGTCTCAAAATGGACAGGAATACCTGTTTCCAAAATGATGGAAGGTGAGAGGGAGAAGTTATTGCACATGGAAGAAGCACTTGGCAAGCGAGTGGTTGGACAGGATGAAGCGCTTAAAGCAGTCAGCAATGCTATACGCCGCTCCAGAGCCGGATTATCGGATCCCAATCGCCCCAACGGTTCATTTTTATTCCTGGGCCCTACCGGTGTAGGTAAAACTGAATTGTGTAAAGCCTTGGCGGAATTTATGTTTGATACCGTCGATGCGATGGTGCGTATTGATATGTCCGAGTTTATGGAAAAACATTCGGTCGCACGTTTGATAGGCGCACCTCCCGGTTATGTCGGCTATGAAGAAGGCGGTTATTTAACCGAGCTGGTCAGACGTAAACCGTATTCGGTTATTTTGATGGATGAAATTGAAAAAGCGCATCCTGATGTCTTCAATATATTGCTGCAAGTACTGGATGACGGCCGTTTGACCGATGGCCAGGGCAGAACCGTTGATTTTAGAAATACGGTCATCGTAATGACTTCCAACCTGGGTTCGGACATTATTCAGGAGCTGGCAGGCGAGGCTCTTTACCCGGTCATGAAGGCGGCTGTGATGGAAAAAGTCGGCCAGCAATTTCGTCCCGAGTTTATCAACCGGATAGACGAGGCAGTGGTTTTCCATCCCTTGGGGCGCGAACAGATCAGAGCGATTTCTGGCATTCAACTTGGGTTATTGCGTAAGCGTTTGCTGGATAGAGAAATCGGCTTTGAAATCTCTGACGAAGCCATGGATTTGTTGGGCGAGGCGGGATTTGATCCTGTTTACGGAGCAAGACCGATGAAACGGGCAATACAGCAGCAGCTGGAAAATCCGTTGGCGCAAGAGATACTGGCGGGAGTGTTTGCTGCTGGCGATACTATCAAAGTAGATATTGACAAGGAGGGATTGCGGTTTTTGAAAGATTAACTGTTTTTGTGTAGAGACGCATCTTGCGCGTCTCTACACGGGAACATCAAATGTTTACCATCGTTAAAAAACTTAATTTTTTGCCTTTAATAAATCTCTGATTTCAGTCAGCAATATTTCTTCTTTAGTCGGCGCTGGTGGAGCCGCAGGAGCCTCCGCCTCTGTTTTCTTAAGCTTGTTAATGAGTTTTATCACCATAAAAATAGCAAAAGCAATGATAGTAAAATCAACAACTGTCTGAATAAAATTGCCATAGTTAAGCATTACGGCAGGCGTTTCACCAGCGGCTTCTTTTAGAGTAACGCCAAGTTTGGTAAA
>JAYTJI010000224.1:0-10132 GCA_043731245.1 Methylococcaceae bacterium
GACATGGCCCTACAATCCCTTGCTAAACAAAAAGAACTCGAAAGCAAACAACAAATCCCTTTCGATGATTTTTTGAAGCAGTATTTTGCCCAACATTAACATCTTCCAGTAGGGTGCGCTGTGCGCACCTTTTAGGCCATTCCGTTACAAATACCATAGAACAAGCGCCATCATGACACCCTTTGATATTCAGCAATTACAAACCGACCTTGCCAATAAAAACCCGCGCATAATTCTAAAAAAAGCGCTGGCGCTATTTGATAATATTGCGGTCTCATTCAGCGGCGCAGAAGATGTTGTACTGATCGATATGGCTTTAAATATCAGAAAAGACATTCAGATTTTCTCTTTGGATACTGGACGCTTGCATCCGGAAACATACAGATTTATCGAAAAAGTCAGGAAACATTACCAGATAGACATAGAATTATTGACGCCGGATAGAAACGTACTCGATAGCTTTGTAAAAACCAAAGGATTGTTCAGTTTTTATGAGGACGGTCACCAGGAATGTTGCGGTATCCGTAAAGTTGAGCCCTTAAAGCGTAAACTGGCTCATGTTGATGCCTGGATTACCGGCCAACGCAAAGACCAAAGTCTGGATACAAGACAGGACATTCCTGAAGCGCAAATTGACACTGCATTTTCCACCCCCGCGCATCCACTGATTAAATTTAATCCCTTATTAAACTGGAGTTCAGCGCAAGTTTGGGATTATATCGAAGCCTATCAGGTTCCTTATAACGAACTGCACGAAAAAGGCTTTACCAGCATAGGCTGTGAACCCTGTACCCGCGCTGTTCTACCCAATCAACATGAGCGGGCGGGGCGCTGGTGGTGGGAAGCGGGTGCTAAAAAGGAATGTGGCCTGCATGTTGGCAACATAAAAGAATCTTGATTTTATAGAATGGGTGAATTGTCATTCGTTGCCTGTTTACCCATTTAGGAAAACTCAGGTACACACCTTATTCCGATAGTGATTATCGGAAATAGCCCCTATTCTCCAGCCAACGTTTCTATTCGATACAAGCCTGCACCGTCAATACCCAACACATTGGCCAACCAGGGCAGCGTTTGTTGCATTTCGGTGGCTAAAGTCCACGGTGGATTGACCACAATCATACCGCTGGCGGTCATGCCGTGTTCGTCAGTATCCGTCCTTATGCCCAACTCAAATAACTGTACATTTTTTAGTCCACTGGATTTAATAGCGCGTTCCAGTTGTTGATTGCGACTGCGTTCTACGACGGGATACCAGAGCGCGTAAGTGCCGGTAGCAAAGCGCTTGTGCATTTGTATCAGGGTCTCGGTAACCAGTGTGTAATCGCTTTTTATTTCATAAGAGGGATCGATGAGTATTAGCCCCCGATGTTCTTTAGGCGGTAATAAACCGACGGCATTTTTTAAACCATCCGCATGAAACACGTTGATACGCCGATCCCGGTTGACGGCAGCGGTTAATAATTGAATTTCTGTTGAATGCAGCTCATACAAAAACAAGCGATCGTGGGTGCGTAAAAATTGTTGGGTAATTAAAGGCGAGCCGGGATAGCGGAGTAGTTGATCAACGTTGTTAAATTTTTTAATGAGGGCGATATAACTGGCAATGCTGTCAGGCATGTCATCACGATGCCATAATTTGGCAATACCGTTTTCAAATTCTCTGTTTTTTAATGCGTAGTCTTCATTCAGGGCGTAGTCTCCAGGGCCTGCGTGAGTATCAATGCAACAGAAAGGCTTATCTTTTTTGCCCAGGTGTTCAAGAATTTTAATCAAAATGAGGTGCTTTAAAACATCGGCAAAATTGCCTGCGTGAAATGAGTGTCGATAACTGAGCATTAGGGAAGGCTTTGGCGTGTGATTTTGGATATTGATGGTTTCGGCTTGAACGTAAAGCCGATTTTTCAGAATACTTTGTCGAATATCGTCATGCCGATTTCAAATGTAATCAGCCAGATAATAATCCATTCCAGTATAGACGAATGCCGGTGTTTTTGTTCATCAGCCAGCATTTCAAACAGTTCATGGATGGTTTCCAGTTTTTTGGACAAGACTTCAGTGCGCGGGGCTATTTCCAGATATTTTGCAGTGATACTGTAAAAGGTTTCATATTCGGGGTATTCCCAAAAAAAATCCGGGGTATCCAATAAGTCATAATTTAAAATAATATCGCTTTTGGTTAAAAACAGTTGTCCGCGAATTTTTGCTATTTTATGACGACTTAACTTGATATTGCCATTTTCAGCTAATGACTTGGGAATATAGTTGGTATTGTTGATGGTTGTTATGGCATTGGTTTCAAAAGAGGCCAGTTTAATCGACTGCGCCATGCCTTGAGATAATGAAAATATCAAAATTGGATCGGATGACTCGACTTCAATATGATCTTCAATAATGCGTGTGCTTGGACAATCGAGAGCAAAAGTGAAGTTGTCCTCTTCTATGGACGCCAGTGGATTCTCGGCATGATTCAATAATATCTGATGCAGTTTAAGCTGCTGTTCTGAACTGACATTCCAATGCACGACAGCACCATAAGCGAAGACGACCGACCAGGAGTGGTCATCCTCAATCAGTAACGCGCCTTTAATAATTCTTATCAGCGTTGAATCAGATAGCACAGCTGCTAATTCATTAATATCAAAATGCAGAGCCAGACAGAAGGCCGCGCATTTCTTAATTGAATTGTTTTCGGACATAAAGAATATTTAAGTGGTAGGAAGCAAAAGTTCTGGCAGCGTTATCAACTGCGATAAGATTCACTATGGCACAGTTGATAACGGGTTAAATACAAAAAGATCAATTATTTGCCGGATACTTTCAATAGCCAGCCATCTTCAGCTTCACAATGCGGCGATTTAGCACGCACTCTGAGGTTAATTCGAGCTGCTGTGTTCACAAGAGAGGCGGGTATTTTTCCTGTAAACAGATAATAAGGATCTTTAAACTCAGCGGTGACTTCAACAGGCATGTTCTTTACGGTGACAAAAACTTGCTCCGGCTTGTCGATATTGAAAACAGCAAAAGAAAATTCGGATTCAGGTGTGACAGTCGCTAAATGTGGCGGTAAAAATTTGCCAAGATGGGGTTTGCCGCAAGTACCGGGGGTACTGCCACCTCCACCACTGCCGCCACCATGACCGCTGTGATGCTCGGCGGCCTTAATTGAACCCATCGTAAAAAAAGAAATAATAAAAAATAGGACGAGTAATTTTGGTCTTTTCATTGGTTTATCCCTCTTGTTTTTGTTATGGCATATTTGGGATATGTTACGTTATACCTTTTAATTAGGGTAACGAGATTCCAAATATGCAGGAAAATTTAAATTTCTTTGGTGAACTAAGGTAATTTTCTGCGAAGAAGATGAACAGAAATCCTGCAAAATTCGGGTATATTCATACTCGGCTATCGCCTAAATGGATAATGTATTGCCACTCAAAGTCGTTAATTATAATCACAACTAACGGTTTTATAGCTATAAAAACATAGGTGAGCTGTCGGTTTTTATCGGTAAGTCATGTTCTGCGGCTGGGAGTAATTAGCTAAAAGAGGCTTTCAACCGCGCATTGCAATGTTTAGAAATGAAGCTTTAGGGTAAGGTTAGGGACGGGGCGTTCAATATAATGTCAAACGACCTTACAAGTTTGGATGAGATTAAAAGTGCGGTTCAATCTCAGGCTAGTAATTGGGTAGGGTGCGCTGTGCGCACCTTTTCGGCTCGAATGAAAAAACCGCATTTTTAATCACACCCGTTTATTGGCGGGTTACCATGATTATTGTTTTTTCAGTCGCCTTTTTTCGCTCTGCGCGTTATTCTCTTCATCTTGAAATATTTGTTGAATGGGTGCACCATGAAATTTACGCCTGCATTATTACCTGGTCTGATCGAGGCTATAGCCGATGTGATCGAAAAAAACGCTGAAGAAGTGACGGCTTTGGATCAAGCAATCGGTGACGGCGATCATGTCACTAATTTACAGCGCGGCATTCATGCGCTCATGGCGCAACGTGATGAATTAAGCCAATTGGATTGGGTCGCCGCCTGGCAGAAAATTGGCATGACGTTAATGTCAACGATAGGTGGCGCGGCCGGTTCGCTGTACGGCACATTATTCATTGCCTTAAGTAAAGCGGCGCGTGAGCAATCTTTGGATCTGCAAAGCTTTGCCGATATTTTTACTAAAGGCGTGGATGCCGTTAAACAACGGGGTAAGGCGGAAGCAGGGGAAAAAACCATGCTCGATGTTTACATTCCGGTGGCAGATTATTTGCGGACAGCGGCGGCGGATTCCATTGTCTTACCTGAGCTTTTGGCGAATGTTTCGCGTGTCGCTATCGAAGGTATGGAAGCTACCCGTGATATGGTGGCTACCAAAGGCCGCGCTTCTTTTCTGGGGGAGCGTAGCCGAGGTCATATTGATGCGGGCGCTAAAACCGGCCAATTAATGATTTGTGCCATCGTTGATGTGCTGGTTGAACAATTAGGGACGATGGCTAAATAACTTACACTCTGAACGGTTAAGTTTTTGCAATTTGCTGTAGGGTACGCTATGCGTACCTTTTATATTGATTTTTATGAGTTATATAGATCCGCGCAGCGTACCCTACCTAAAAAACCGAAAATCTGACCGCTTAAAATATAAATGTCGTCGTGGGAGCGGCTTTAGCCGCGAAGAACGCAGCTAAAGCCGCCCCCAACAAGAACATTAACACTCCAATTATCAACACCCCCAGCGTAGTGCCGCTGTATGAACCGGTGCATCCCACAGGCTCAGCAGTTCTTCGTCAAGTAGGCTCAGCGTAATTGAACAACCTGCCATATCGATTGACGTGGTGTAGTTGCCCACTAATGAACGGGCTATAGTGATACCTCGTTTTTCCCAGTATTGGGCTGCAACCCCATAAATAAGATGAAGCTCCATCAAAGGGGTGGCACCGAAGCCATTCACATGCAGTAAGACAGGCTGGTTTTTTTTCGGCTTCAATTCATCATCAATAATATCAGCCAAGTGCTCCACAATTTCTGTCGCGCTGGCTAACTTCAGGGTTTCACGCCCGCGCTCACCATGAATGCCCACCCCCATTTCCATTTCGGTATCACTGATGTCGAAAGTGGGTTTCCCCAGTGCGGGTACGGTGCAACTGCTCAGTGCGACGCCCATTGAGGCGGTGGCCTGATTGACTCTGTCACCTATGGCTTTACAGCTGGCTAAATCGACACCTTGTTCTGCTGCCGCGCCGACAATTTTTTCTACAATTAACGTACCTGCTACCCCGCGTCGCCCTGTGCTATGTGATTTCGGTAAGGAAACATCGTCACTTACCAATACTGAAGCATTCAGACAATCAAGCATCTCGGCGGCAATTTCAAAATTCATCACGTCACCGGCATAGTTTTTGACAATAAATAATACCCCGCCGCCATTTTCCATGGCTTGCGCGGCGGCCAGCATTTGATCGGGTGTGGGGGAGGTGAATATCTGACCTGGGCAAGCGGCATCCAGCATACCCAAACCGACAAAGCCAGTATGCAGCGGTTCATGCCCGGAACCGCCGCCGGAAATTAACGCGACCTTGCCGGGTCTGGTTGGGTTTATGCGCCTGACAAAGTGAGGCTGGGCGTTGAGTTGAATAATATCGGTATGCGCTTTGGCAAAGCCGAGCAGGCTTTCATCGAGCAGTGTATCGATGGAATTGATGAATTTTTTCATGGCGGTGACTCCTGATGTTGTTATGGTTTTGTAACTATTATTCAGCCACAGATCAACACGAATTAAACAGATTGCTGCTGTTCACTATAAACAAGCCACTAAAATGTTGGCTTGTTGCCATTGTCATCAGTAATCCCAGTTCAGCAGTAGTCGCTTTCAACCAGTTGATAAGGTAGATAAGTTCTTTATGCCTCAGTTTATCAGTGTAGGTCTGTGTCCAATCTGTGGCTGAATAGTTAGGGTGCGACTAAAAGTGCGGTTTAATTTCAGGCTAACAATTGGGTAGGGTGCGCTGTGCGCACCTTTTCTGCAGCAAAGGTGGCGTGTGGTGCGCACAGCGCACCCTACCCGAATAAAAAACCGCATTTTTATCACACCCGAATAGTTACGATCAATCGCTTATACGGGTAAATTTCGCAACGCTTGCGTGACGGCGCGAATATCAGCCATAACCCAGGTTGGTTGATATTCCGCTTCTTTTAAATCATCTTCAGTAGACACGCCTGTCAACACCATGATACTGCGTATACCTGTGCGGATAGCGCCAAGAATGTCAGTTTCCAGACGGTCGCCAAGGGCTACCGTCTCATCCGGGGCTACGCCCAATAAAGTGAGAGCCTGTTGATAGATAATCGGTTCCGGTTTGCCGATAATGGTTGGTATTACGCCAGTGGCTACCTCCAAAGCAGCTAAAATTGCGCCATTGCCATGAGTGATGCCGCGTTCGGTCGGAAGTGTGGTATCGCCGTTGGTACCTATAAACTTTGCACCGGCGCGAATATTCAGTGTAGCTGTTGCCAGTTTGGCCCAGGTCAGAGTTTCATCCTTACCACAAACCACAATATCCGCGCCTTTCTTGACGGGATCATTGCTGTTATTCACTTCATTGAGACCGGTCAGCGTAAAGCCACGCTCAATAAGCGGCTGCGTAGCACCATCCTCGCCGACAACAAACACGCGGGTTTCAGCCGGATTTACCTGCTCACTCAAATATAGCGCAGTGGCAGTGCCTGAAGTAAGGATTTGATTTTTCTCCACTGTTACGCCCATTTGCGCCAGCTTGGTTACATATTGCTCCGGCGTTAAGCTGGCGTTGTTAGTTGCCAGAATAAAGCGAATTTGCAGTTCACGCAGTGTTTGAAAAAAGTCTGTTAATCCTGGTATCGGCTGTGTGCCGTGCCATAAAACACCATCCATATCGATAATGAGTGCGCGAATATTGGTAAAGGGTTGCATGATGGTTGTTTCTCGCAAAATAGGATTTTTTGTTGTGTGTGCTAACAATGGCTACCGATTAGCATAGCTGCCACCCTGCTATGCAATAAGCAACAATGTAACAGACCGTTATCATTAGTTAATCTTTAGCCTTAGTGTCTTGCGCAACAAGTCCTGCCAACACCTGTCTCGCTCGATTATCCGCGCCGGAAGGTAGGTTTTCCGGTTTATTGTTGATCCATGCAGCAATGTCTTTCCAGGTTGTAGGTGCTTGTAAATCACGTAATAACATGTGATATCCCTGTTGATAAAATGCTACCGTTTTTTCTGCCGTATCCGTGGCGAGGAATTTTTGTAAAAATGCGTAGGTTGGTTTTTTGGGGATAATTTCGTCTTTTTCACCGTAAAGCATCAAGGTATTTCCGCTTAGCAGCGTTGCGCTGTTAAATGCTGCATCCATCAAATCGGTCAGTCCGTATAGGGTTTCTACACGAGTCGCCTTAATGACCAAAGGATCCCGGCCCAAGGCACGGAGCATTTCAATATTATCAGAGGGCATAACCTTCACGCCTTTACCGGTCAAGGTTAGCCAAGGCATGCTATGCGCCAGTGTCCAAAGTAAACCGGTTTGATACCAAGGCATCGTTTGCCGTGCCCAAAGCGCCGGTGCAGCGAGAATAATACCTTCTATGGCTGGCATATTAGCCTGATTCATTGCCGTTATAATGATAGCGCCCCCCATGCTTTCGCCGAGCAGATAAACAGGACGGCTTGGGTAGCGTTGCTTTAGCAGTCGCACCAGCGTGTGCAAATCGGCAGTGTAGGCATTGCCTCCTGCCCATAAGCCCCGTTTTGGAGCTGCGCCAAAGCCACGTTGATCGTAAGCGAAACAGGCGATACCCAGTTTGCTGAAATATTCGCCCGGCTCTTGAAAAAATCGGCTGTAATCGTTAAAACCGTGCAGCGCTATCAATACCGCATGTGGATCGGTTTTAGGCAGCCAATGGCGTAGCGGCAAGTTGACGCCGTCTTCGGTTTGGAATATGTTTTCACTGAGTTGCGGCGTGTTGTTTTTTGCGCCTGGCGGATAAGTCATCGGTATACAGCCTGTCAGTGCGATAAGTAATAGAGCAAAAAATAGTGTGTAAAGTGCTTTCATCCGTGTTTATAACCGGGTGTGATTAAAAATGCTGTTTTTTCGTTCGGGTAGGGTGCGCTGTACGCACCAAACTCCACCTTTGCCGTCGAAGAGGTGCGCACAGCGCACCCTACCCAAATTATTAACCTGAGATTAAACCGCACTTTTAATCGCACCTTTTATAACCATTGGTATTATTTGCAACCCAGCGCTCATTTTCGGTCACTAACAGTTCTTTCTTCCAAAACGGCGCTTTCGATTTTAGGGCTTCCATAATGTATCGGCTGGCATCAAACGCGTCGCCACGGTGGGCTGACCAAACGGCGACCAGCACTATCGACTCATTCGGTAATATATCGCCCACGCGATGAATGACTAAGCTATCAATAATCTGCCATTGTTGCTGCGCTTCAGTAACTATTTTCCCCAGCTGTTTTTCAGTCATGCCCGGATAATATTCCAGAGTCATGCCTTTAACAACTTCACCTTCATTGAAATCACGCATCGTGCCTATAAAAATACTGGTCGCTCCAACAGTGCCGATATTAGCTATTTTTGCGCTCTCATAGGACTGGATTTCCTGATACGGATTGAATATTTCAGTACTGATTTTTATGGTCATATTTAACCACCGGTAACAGGCGGAAAAAAAGCCACTATATCCTCGTCGTTAACGATGCTATCGAAGTCAACGTATTCCATATTCACAGCAGCCAGGATGTTATCTGTTTTTGGTTTACCTGGATTGGCAAGATGCCAAACTTCATGGACGGTCAATAAGCGGGTGAAAGCCAGGTCGTCTTCCGAGCGACCCACACTTTCTTTTAAGCTGGCGAAGTAACGCACTTTAATTGACATAATGATTCACGGGGCAATAAAAAAGTAGATAATACAACCATATGAATACGTTTTTCACTAATTTTTGTACAAACATGACCCAATCATCACATTTTAATCAATCCGGCGAAGCGCATATGGTCGATGTTAGCGCAAAAGCAATCACTCAGCGCACCGCTGTTACCGAAGGCTACATTGAAATGCACCCGGAAACGCTCCAGATAATTCTTCGCGGTGAACATAAAAAAGGCGATGTACTGGCTGTCGCAAGAATTGCCGGTATTATGGCCAGCAAAAAAACCGCAGATTTAATACCGCTTTGTCATCCTCTGCCGATCACGCATGTAGAAATAAACCTGAGCGCTGAAACTGAAAAAAACCGCGTGCGTTGCCAAGCCACGGTAAAAACCAACGGTCAGACAGGTGTGGAAATTGAGGCGTTGTGCGCTACTCAGATAGCCCTGCTCACCATTTATGATATGTGTAAAGCTGTAGATCGCAGTATGGTTATCCAGTCTGTGCAGTTGCTGGAGAAAGAAGGCGGTAAATCGGGGCATTGGCAGCGCAATGAGTGACTATTGGGTAGAGTAGTTAAAATTCAGTAAAAGGTTTTTAGGCGATTTCCAAGATTAAAAGTACGGTTTAATCTCAGGCTAGTAATTGGGTAGGGTGCGCTGTGCGCACCTTTTTGGCGACAAAGTGGCGTGTGGTGCGCATAGCGCACCCTCGAATGAAAAAACCGCATTTTTAATCACCCCCGGGGCAATGTATTCCCAGTAATATCAACTTTAAAAATACCAAGGAACAAATGTAAAAAATTCTGACACTTTTATTAAAGCACCCATAGGGGATTATTCCAACCGACTTAAAATGTTAGCGTAAGCCAGATAACTGGCTATTAATTCAGTCATTTAAATTGCTTTACCGACACGCCAACTCAAGCTATTAATCTAGGTAAGCTTTTGTTAATAGACGTAAATTAAGCCCCCTCACAGTGGCTATTAGAGACCTGTTTCTACATAAAAATAATAAAATTGTCAGCAATTTTTACACCTTATTTTAAGCATCGACAGTGTTTTATGTTCTGGATCATTGTGACAATGCATTGTTTATCACTAGGCAGATTGCGGTACTCACTTAAGGAATTCTGTAATAAACCGTAAAAACAACTTTTTTCAGCATTGATTAATAGCCGGATAGGACATCTGCCAGATGTCAAAAAATTTTACAA
>JAYTJI010000225.1:0-3517 GCA_043731245.1 Methylococcaceae bacterium
CCGCCAAATAGATGGCGGTACTCTGTTCGGCTCGAACAGAACCGGTCATCATTATTAAACTGCCCGTCAAAGTGAACATAGCTAACAATAAGCGTGTAGACATAGTAATCTCCTAAATAGTGAGTGCTTCATTTATGGATAATTGAATGGCATCCATGCCGGCTTCATCCTTCTGTTCAACGAATGATCATCCACTCTATAGTAACGGCCAAACGTGTCGTTAATGGGCAGTGGGTTAATAAAAGAGAGCCGCCCCCTAAGTCTATTAAAGCTAAGGGATTTTTATGAATTTAACCTTGGCAATTCCCCCCAAATTGCTGCTCCAAGTTTTTTAATTGCTCGTTTTTTGTCCCAGTGCTTTTGTCGCCTGAGTTTGGGTGGATTGATGAGTTCCACCGTCTTATTTGATATTCTCCCGGCCTCAAAGTTTGGAGGAGGCCGAACGGGCGTCGTCTAATGCACGAATAACGCAATCAGAATAATGATGGGAATGGGAATACCTAGAAAGTATAAAATTATTGAGCGCATTGCTTATCTCCTTAAGTTAGTTAGTTGGTTGTAGGTGTAATTACAGGTCACGCTGTTGACCGCCATATGTAGCGGCGAAGCTGGCAACGAATGCACCAATGAGCAGTGATATGAAGAGCCAAAGCGCTGCATAGGCGGATGCCTTGCGAGCCTTATCAGCAGCTTCTTTCGCTGCGGTTTCCGCATCACGCAGCTTCGTCTGTACGCGTGCATACGTATCGTTCACTCGCTTCTCCGCATCTTGCTGTGTCAGACCGGTACGCATCGAGACAAGCTGGCCGACATGCCGAACGTCTTCCGCAGGAAGGGATTCAGTATGCATAGAGTTCATGAAAATGCGCGTAACTTCGGACGCAGACTCCGCCGTGATTGGCTCCAGGGCAGTTATTGGCATGATGCTGCTTCCGGATGAATTCGAGGCTATTGCAGCTGCGTCAATGTTCTTTCGGAATAACGAGTCCACATAATAGCCCATCGGTCCACTGTCGCTGTTGGACTTTGCCATTTCGGATCCGACCGCAGTGGCAGCGACGTTCCCAACCTGAATTCCACCACTGACGATCGACCCGATTACCGAAGTAAGCAGTGCTGCGGTCGCAAGCGCGGCGACGGCCCAAGCCAGAAAGCCGTGCGCGGTGTCGCGGAAATAGACTTCGTCCGTATGCACCGCAACCCACTTCGTTCTCAGCCTGCCAGCGAGGTAACCCCCCATTCCGGAAGCAACGAGTTGCGTGAAAGTCAACCACAGGATGGTCGATACACCGAAGGTCGTTGCACTTACGCCGCTATACGCCCATGGTGATACCGAGGACAAACCCAAACCTGTTCCCAGCATCAAAAGGATCAGTGCCAAGGCGGCGGCGGCCGCAGCTCCCGCCACGATGGCGCCCCACGACACGGCACTTGCTTGAGTTTGTATGAGTTCGGGGTATTCTTCAGTTGTTGAGATATTAGAAAGGGTCATGATGAGTCTCCACACGGTTAAGTTTTGTGGATTATTGAACGAGCCGCCGCTTCGAGTCTGTACGTTATCGCACATAGCGGTGAATAAGTTGCCGCGTCAGACGTCGGGCAACATATAAAACCGGGCGGAAAGTGTGCGATGGCTTTAAAAATCACCTGCCGATAATATCGGACTGCTTTTTGCCTAAATGGAGTTATCGAGCAAATACCTCAACGCACTTAATTGTCCATGTTAATTCCATAGCTGCTCCTACGATTGATTAAGCCTTGCTAACAAACGATTTTTGTAGGCTATATTTTTGAAGAGTTTGGTCGGCCAGTTTGAACTTTTTCAACTTGTTCAATAACTTGCTTAAGTTCGGTTAAGGTTAGTTTTGTCAATAACTGGAGTCCGGCGCGAAGAATTTCGCTTTTCTTAACATGAATGCCTGCTGTTAGGCAGGTTTTCTTGAGTTCTGAGATTTTAAGGTAATCCTGTTCCGGAAATGAAAAGCTATCTCTGATGACTTTGGTTTTGATGGTTTTGCCTTTTTTACCAAGCGGTTTTACTTCATTTTCGACGGGCTCAATGACTTCTTTGCTTTCAGCGTCAGCGCTTGATTGCGCTATTGCTGACTTTTTGGAGTTTTTTTTGATTACCTGCTTTTCAATTGGAGCTTCAATAACAGGTTGAACTTCAATCGCTTCGGTTACTGGTTTTTTTGTTTTTGGTGTTGTTATAGCCATTATGGTTTCCCTTTAATAGATAAATAAAAAAACAGTATATACCGTTTATACTGTTTTATCACATATTGCTATTGTGACTTATTTGACTGAGAAGGTTTACCGTCAATATATTAAGTGAGGGCTGAAAAAAATGGAAACTATGCTTGCTGTTTGAATGCCTGATTAGCAAAAGCCATTTTTTTACTGCAAAGCATGGCCGATAATCCGCCATGCTTTTTTGCAAAGAAGCCTTAATTAGCTGGAATCAGCATTGGCTCAAAGGTAAATAAATTCCGGCCTTTTGGATGTACCGATACTTTTATCCAATGCACATTGGGACTGCCGAATGTTTCCACCCGCGTGAAATTTTTAATCAACTGGGATTGATCGATCAACGGTTTATCAACTTTATAAAAATGTACATCGCCATGCACTAATACAACTTCACCCGTAAAATTGCGGGTTTCTTCCGTCAAAACATTCAAGAAATTGGTAAAGCCATCGAATCCGGGCAAAGTACGCTCGTTAAAGGTTTCGGTTTCAGGTAAATCGAAGCTGGGATCTGCTTGAATGGTAATGACTAGGCCACGGGCATTTCGCTCCTTGGCTTTTTGGAAGGATTCTCTGACAAACTCAATATTTGCTTCATCGCGAGCCAGGTATTCTGCATTATCTGCGTCACAGTCTGCTTGAGTACGTACGCTTCTGCTGGAAACACACTCACCGGCATTGACTTTGTTATTGTTGCTGCCAGGAATATTAAGACCCAAAAACACTACATTGCCACGCGTCCACCGTACATTTTCAACATATTCGCCGCCGGGCTGGCCTTGATGTTCGAGCTTCATTTTTTTCAGTCCAAAGCTGTCCGGGCTGACGAACATAACCTGGCGGATGTGATTCAGTCTTTCCAGATTATTATATTTGCCATTGTTGTTGCGGTGACAGTCAGTCCACTCGTTATCACCGGGAACATAAACCATAGGTTTTTTAAATGAGTTAAAGCGCTCGATAGCATCGGCGTATTGTGAGTCTGCACACTCCGAGCTGCCGTCTTTGATATCACCGTCGAACACGCTAAATGCGACATTAGAGGCATTGATGTCGTCGATTAATGCCTGAATTTTTGGAGCGTCACCACTTCTTGCATAAGGCATATCGCCCCACAGCGCAAAGCTGAATTCTTCCGTTTCGTATTTTTCATGCTTATTTTCACGGGCGCAAACGGTAAAGCTAGCCGCAATGGCTAGCGCAGCAACAAGGCTGCGTACTGCTGTTTTATGGATAATCGACACTGAATAACTCCTGATAAAGACTTTAA
>JAYTJI010000226.1:0-2633 GCA_043731245.1 Methylococcaceae bacterium
TGAATGGCTAAATCAACGGAACGTACTGATTTGTTTCGTGTCTTTCGTGCTTTTCGTGGACTAATTAAAATACCACTAATGCAAAGCATCAATCGCCAATTGTCCCAGTTGAGTATGATGCAGAATTTTTGCAAAGGGACGTATAGTTTGTTCCGGGCCGTTTACAAAAACATAAACCGGCGTACTGGTATGTGTTCCCGTCGCCCAGACAACTTGCTGGCTGCTAGCCACGGCTTGTGCTAATAAATTTTCACGGTTTTCTTTCTGATAAACAAAAAATGCGCCATTAACGTCTATTTTGGGCACTGTTTTTTCACCGAGTGAAATGTGACCTTTTTTGTAAAATGGATTATTTTCAGTGGTCAGGATTTTTGCGGCTTGTGCTTCGGTAATCTTGAATGCTGTATAGCGATTAACCAGCTCAGTCAGCTTTAAAGGGTTTTTCAGGTTCTTGGGCAGAGCATCAAATTGCGCAAAAATATCGTGATAACTCAGTTGTTGTGCGTACAGTTTGTCCAATACGTCAGGATTGCCAAAGTTAAAGTTGGGTTTAAATAAGGTTCCGTCCGCAAATGCGCCGCCTGGTAATTTGTGAGGTTTTGGGATATTTTCAGCGGAATAACTGAAGCCAAAGCCGCCGGTTTCATGATCCGCAGTGACTATAATCAGTGTGTCCTGTCGATTAGCAGCCCAATCCAGCACGGTGTTCAAAGTGTCATTGAATCTCAGCATTTCATGCAGCAACAAGCCGGTATCGTTGCGATGAGATGCCCAATCAATTTGCCCCGCCTCGATCATTAAAAAAAATCCCTGCTCGTTATGATCAAGGGTTTTCAGTGCATGCGCCGACATCTCGCTCAGGGTCGGTTGAGCGTGTGTTGCGTCATTTTTGTGTAGATTTTCGTCAATGCCATTTTGCATGCCGGAATCCGCAAACAAGCCCAGCGTTTTACCCGTTGCTTGTTGCAGTTGCCCGTTGTTAAAAACCAGTGTATAGCCTTTCTGTTGCGCGGTGGTTAGCAGGTTTTTGGCATCTTTACGAGACGATTTAATCTCAATGCTATTACCGGTTGCATGCGCTAATTGCTGATGAATTAAAGATTTTTTATCACTGGCTTGTTCGGGGATCCAGTAACTTAAGCCGCCCGACAACATCACATCCACCCCGGTCGCCAATAAATCTTCCGGAATATTATTTTCCTGGCTGCGATGGGTTTGGTGTGCGGCAAAAGCGGCGGGGGTCGCATGTGTAATGCGCGTATCCGAAACTAACCCTGTTACTTTTCCCATGCGCCTGGCTTTTTCAATAATGTTTTCCTGGGTGTTCCCATTTTTATCTAATCCCAGCATCTCTGCGCCTGCAAATTTACCTGTTGCCAGTTGTGTGGCGGATGCCGCCGAATCGGTTACTAACGCATCGGCTGTGTGAGTCATGGAAATGCCCAATCGCCCTTGCTCCATCATACGATCTAAGGCTGTGTTGTGATTAGCGATAACGCCATGTGGTGCTTGTCTGGCATAAGACAATAATAAGCCGACCTGCTGCGGCCCCATGCCATCACCAATTATCATGATGACATTTTTAACTTCTGCCTCAGTTGGTCTGGTTTTATCCAGGGTTGAGCAACTCAATAAGGTAAAGCTGATCAGGTAATAAGCCAGTAATTTTTTCATAATCGTACGTTTTTGTTTGGTGTGGGTTTACGCCATTCTAGCCCAAACCTCAACGCACTTTGACATGTCATATAAATTTAACCGGGCTGTCATTTTACGTTCATCAATTCGACACGAAACTGACATCTTAATTGATTACTGTATCCACATCTTTTATTGATCTATGTGAATACCTATGAAAAAAACAGATGCCGAAATCCTCATCCAACCGACTAAAAAACTGGATTGTTTTTTAGCAGACTCAGAGGCTTTGATAAAAGAAGCCCAAGCCTTACGTTATCGTGTTTTTGCCAAGGAAATGGGTGCTAAACTTAAAACCGAATCCGAAGGTCTGGATTATGATGAAGTCGATAGCTATTGCGATCATTTGATTGTGTATGACAATGTTAATAAGAAAATAGTCGGCTATACCCGTTTGCTTAATCAATCCCAAGCGCAACGACTGGGCCGGTTTTATTCGCAAAATGAGTTTAATCTGGATCAAGTTTTGGCATTACCCGGTCGTTTTTTGGAAATAGGTCGTACCTGCGTAGACCCTGATTATCGCGGTGGCGCGGTATTAACGACACTGTGGACTGCATTAGTGCAGTACGCAGTAGAAGGTGGTTTTAATTATTTGCTGGGCTGCGCCAGTATTACCCCTGGCCCCAGCGGGTTTGCTGTGGATGTGGTTTATCGAAATATCGACACCAAAAATATTGCCCCTGCCTCTCTTCAGGTGAAACCCAGCATTCCAGTACCCAAGGCATTAAGATGCCAGCGCGATGAATCGGGCATTCCACCACTGCTCAAAGCGTATTTACGGTTCGGCGCACTGGTTTGCGGCGAACCGTATTGGGATGAAGACTTTAACTGTATGGATTTATTTGTCTTATTGCCGCTGGATCAATTAAAAGACCGCTACAGCAAACACTATATGAGAAGCAATATTGCCAAGGATGGTGTATATGCCACAAGCG
>JAYTJI010000227.1:0-6836 GCA_043731245.1 Methylococcaceae bacterium
GAAGGCGCAGAAGGGCTTGTAATTGAAGGCGCAATCGACACCATAAAGCGCAACAAGCCTTACATTATTCTTGAACATGGCTGTGTCTCATCAAAGCCCTTTGGTTTCTCGTCCGGTGATATTTATGACCTGCTTGTCGAGCAATGCGGGCTTCGTCTTTCACTATTAAAGGATTGGCTTCATCAGGGGCCATCGCTATCTAAGCAAGAGTTTATGGAGGGTGGCGACTGGTATTTTCTTGCTCACCCAGCAGACTGAATAAACAACCCATAAGGCGGATAAATTGTTGCTCGATGGGTAGAGGCGATAGCCGAAACCCATCATAATCAATCACCAATTTTTCGATGGGTTTCGCTTTGCTCTACCCATCCTACCGTGCTGAATTAAAAGCCCTCGTTTATCGTTACGGATAATTGTCCATGAAGAATCCAGCAACACCTGTTGATCCGTATCAGACAATGGAAAATTGCTAAATTCCAAACCAGATTTTCCTGGGAAAAAGCCAGCATGAATCGGCCTTCCCATTGCTTTATTTTTTATATCGGCTATAGCATCCATTAAAGAAGCATAACCTTCATTATCCCCAATAAGCGTTAATGCTTCTTTATTTCGGGCGGGGGCGATGTAGCTAATATATCTTACCCGTGCATTACATTGTATACGGAATACCTCCGCCCAATTCGATACAAGAAAAACGTCTTTTTCGCTTGCACATAAATGGCTTTCCCCTGTTTGGTATGCACTCAAAAGCATGGGATAGCTACTTTTTTTCTTAGTAGAATCAAATGATAAGGCGAAGTTAGCATGGAATAAAACTAAAAAGGCAACCAAAAACCATCTGATTTTTGATAACCTCTGGGATTGCCCAAAAACAATCGCCATCAAAATACTAAATACAAATGGTGTGTACTGAAGCGTATGGCGTAAGTTAATCACTTCACCCCATTGATAGCGCGTACGGGCAGCAATAACGATGCAAGAGCCAACGATAATATAAATTATCGAAAACAAAATTGCCCTTTTCCTTACATCTTCTAAATTAACCCATTCATATTTAACGAATAACCAGATTAAGCAGAGGGTGGCGATAGCAAATAATAGTAAACCTGGTATAGACCAGGCAATATAAGTTGCACAGTCACCGCAAGCCGTTATATCTTTTAATAACGCCTGAATGTAAGTCCGCGAATTCTCAATGAAACCAATAGTGCTTGGTGGCATTTGATAAGGGTTTAGCGAACCAAACAGCAATAGGTTCCTTGTAAGTAAAGGCAGCACAATAATCGAAACGCCACCAACGAAATTTGCCGCTTGCTTATAAACTAAGCGGCGTCTCTCAGGCGTGCTAATTAACCACACGCAACAAAAATACAGTGCAATTGTAATCAACAGGGCAAGATGCGCATTCCTGACAGCATAAGCCATCCCTGCCAACATCCCGCCAAAAATAAAACTCCATGCGGATACTGAATTGAGGATTAAGCCAATCGCACCCACTACAATTGCCAGTGAAAGCACATCGGTTAATCCCATAGGAGAATTGACCAATATGCCTGGTGACATAAGGCTTAGACCAGCAATCACTAGTGCGCAAACAGAACCTAATGCGTTGCGCAAACAAAAATATAATAGCCACGGCAATAAGATTGCTGATAAGTGACCAATTCCAGTTACAGCAACTTTTGCATCGAAACCGAGTGAAGAGACTACCGCTATAACAATTGGAAACCCTATTGGAAATATCCCGCTTTCAACCTGATCTTTATCGGCAGGTGTCAGCCCGTAGGGTGTATTCAGCGCTGAACCGACATTAACCAAATTCCTCGCCTGCTCAAAATATACCGCGCTATCCGCAGTAAAAGGAAAGTCTGGAGATCTATAATGCAAATGCACCGCCATTAACAATGACATCAGTACCAATATCAACAGGTGCATCACAAGCTGAGCTCTCTGCTCTGGATTGTTTGCGCCGCACATATCAATAGTTGTACTTAGGCGTTCTTTACCAACCATACGCCCTCACAAATTAATTAAGACCCAATAACAGAGTCGCAATGCTTTCATTCGGCACCATAACCTCTAAAAATAAACCTTGTTGATCAAAAGTATGGAATTAAAGACGAGCTATTCTTCCATATCGTGTTTATTATGTGGCCTCTGCCCGAACTGGATGCACCGTTAAACTCCCCCGCCCATCCTCAGTAATCTCATCATCACTAATCTTAAAATTACCCAGCTTCATCGTCAGATAGCGATCAAAATAATCTTTCAAGCCTTTTTCTACCGACGTATCAAAATCAGGCTTAACAACATGGGTTGTTCCCCATTTGGTAGAGACCACTTTGCCGTCAACTACCACCACAAAACCGTCTTTAAACACATAATCGGGTTTTTCAAACATTTTTTGGCGGTCGACGTTGTCGGTGTAAATGGTAATATCTGCCCAGTTACCTGCGCTTAAGCCGCCTCTATCTTTCAAGCCAATCAATTTAGCCGCGCCGGCACGAGTCATAATGGCGATTTCCTGCAAACTGTATTCACGGGTTATCGAGGCCAGTGTGGTCATTTTTTGCGCTTCGGGATGAATGGTTGATAACACCTCATTGCGGAAACTTCTGTCCATCAGCAAGCGGATCAAATGCGGGTAACTGGTGAACGGTGCGCCGTTGGGATGGTCGGTGGTCAGGAAAATGCGCCACGGGTCATCAACCAGCAGAAAGGTCTCCAGGCCTATCGCCCATTGCAAGGCATTCACAAAATTCTGGTCTTTGTATTTGAACGGTACAACGCCGCAGCCCGCATCACATTCAATATCCATCGTCACCCATTTATTAGGGCTGGCATGTTTATGATTGGCATGCTGACGCATACTGTCACCGGAAGCCGTTACCGTTTGTCCAAACAGAATTTGCCCGACATCGATGGTAATGTTTCTATTTTTGTTGACGGCTTCGGCAATCTGCGCGGCGCCGGATGAAAACTTGAAATCGCCTTCCGTACCGTAACTATGGAACTGGATATGCGTTAAGTGCATAGGCAAGCCGCCGATGCCTTGGATGGTATCCAGTGTCGTTTGTACATTGCCCGGTACGCCCAGATTACAGCCATGGACGTGTAGCGGATGCGAAACGCCAAGTTCTTTAACAGCGGTAGCCAGGACTTTCAAAATATCACGCGGTGTGACGCCGTAATGGGCGTTTTGCTCATCCAGATCGAGCTTGCGCTGATTAAATTTAAAGGCATTAATACCGCCCGGATTAACGACTTTAACGCCGATGGCTTTGGCCGATTGCATCGTCCACGCTACATAATCATTAATGGCTTTTTGGTCTTTTTTAGCCGTCAGCAGGCGCAGAAAATAATCATCACTGCCCAGCATGACATAGCCGCCTTTATCCAGAATCGGAATGTCGGCCATTTCCATGTGCGCCTGTCGTGCGTTAATCGGCAGTACGGCGGGTTCAAAACCGGCGGTATAACCCATTTCGGCGTAACGATAGCCGGTTACAAAAGAACTGGGCATGGCATGACCACAGCCCGAACGGGTAATGTCGCTACGATGTACAGGGTCTTGGCGATGATCTTCGGGGAGTAATATTCGGGCAATATTGCCTTTGCCGCCGCCAATATGGGTGTGCATATCAATTGCACCGGACATTACGACCTTGCCTTTTAAATCGTAGTTTTTATCAACCTGAAAATCGCCAGACGGTTTATTTACAATGCGACCGTCTTGAATATAAATATCTTGCTGCTGACCATCAACTCCATTTGCAGGATCATAGACAGTTCCACCTGTTAGTTTGATTAACATGTTGTTTCCTTAATTTAAAGCTTGTTCTATGGCATTGTAGGTTTGGGTTAGTGATAGCGTAACCCAACATTGCGGCTCGATACGTTGGGTTACGGCTAACGCCTAACTCAACCTACAGTGCTTGTTCTATGGCGTTCAATACTTGAGCGGTACTGGGCAAACCGGAATCGCGTAATTTTTTCAGGCGAATGGCAACGACGTTATCCATGCGATAGGCATGACCGGCATGATCAATACCCGGTGTGCCGACAGGGATAAACACATCCGGTTCTTTTGTGAAAGTCATGCCTGAACGACCCACCACAATAGTGGGTAGAGCCGTTTCCGGCGGCACTGCTTTCACATTAAATGCCTGCACCCAAACCAAAGCGTCGGCTTCACCATTTGCCAGCAATAGATTGGTATCGTTTAAAAACGGGTCATATTCAGGATAGCCGCAACTAAAACGGGTACGGGCAGGATAGCCTGTTGTCCAGCCACACACCTGATTAGCGGTTTGGTCGCCTTCTTTACCCGCTAAGGGCAAACCGGAACAGCGAGTGGTGTTGTTTAAATCTTTAATCATTTCAGACAGGGTTTGCACAGTTAATTCCGCTTGGGCATAAGCTAAAGCGCCCGCCGCCCAGGTGACTACGCCGTACTTGGCCGCTTTTAATTTACCGGCAATAGCTTGTAAATCAGCTACTGCAATACCGCAAACCGCTGTAGCGCGTATCGGCTGCCCTTTCACCAGTGCTCTCAATACGGCAATGACTTCCGGCAAATCTTCAGTTGCACATTCCAAAACCTGTGCTTTTCGGCCGATTGGCGAAGTTGACGCATTACCCGAAGGTGCTTTGCCTAAATAGATCACTTCACGATGACTGGTATCATCCAGAAACATGGATTCTTTATTCCACAGATAACGCTCAAAAAAGCGTGGCGCAAAGGCTTCCAGATCCGTACCAAAAATCAACAATAAATCACAGCGATTTTTAACTTCCGCCAGCGTAGTATTCATCCAGCCGGAATCTTGCAGCGCCAAAAAGTTATTACGCGCACCAGTAAAATTCATGTTATCGACCACAGCGCCAGCGCGATCTGCCAATGCCAGTAATCCCCTCATACCATTGACATCGGTGGCACAGCCACCAATTACGGGTAGCCGGGTGTCTTTTAATAATGCTGCCGCCGTGGCGATAGCAACCTCCAGGCTGACTTCTTTGCCATTAACCCGGGGGCTGGTGTCGGTAATCGCCTGCTCAAACGCTGGCGTATTAACTGCACAGCCATTCTCAATTACTTTCAGCGATACACCATCAACCCTGATGGTCAAATCATCCGTGCCAATACCGCAAAAAGGACTCGGTACTTCAGTTATCTCAGTCATTCAGCTGCCTTTTCGTTATAGTTTATTCGTTCACCCGGCATTCCTAAAAACACTGGAGCATTTGTGACATTGTGCCAATATTCTAACCCTAATTTAGGGTACTGTCTCAATAAACACCGCCTTTAATCCTCCATATAGCATCCTATATCTATGCCGATAAAATGCCTGAGTACGCCCGGCAGCTAGAATATATTAAGCATCATGGCGATATTATCGAATGTTGAATAATGACCAGCTTTTCCCGCCCGATCTTCTTTGTCATCCCAAACCCAAGCCCAGGGCATGCAGGTAATCGGCAGCCCTGTTCATCGACACGCCTCAGAAAAGCCAGTTCTTTGCCATAAACACTGGCAACAATCAGCTCGTCCGCCTGATTGTTTTGCAATTCCTGTAGTAGCCAGTCGGCGGTGTGAAATAGTCTTAACATGTGCTTTCTGCTGTGTGTCAAATAAAAGCTCACTTGCTACGAACAGAACGAGTTTTACTAATCTTCGTATCCTGCCTGACAAATGAAAAATCTATGCTTTTTGAATTTTTGTTAAAATAGGTATTGTAAGCTTACGCAATATTTTCAGTGAAACGACAACATAGACACAAGTCCACTGCTGGTCGCGTAACATACCAGTTCTATTTATTTTATGCAGTCTTATGTCAGGTGATAGCGTGTCAAAAGTTAAAGCTTTATTTCTTACCAGTCTCTTAATGTCGAGTGTATTTTCTGAGTGTCTTGCAACGTCTTTAGCGCAGAAGTGGTCTGTTCCTACACAGCCTAGTAGAGCAGATGGAAACGCGCAGAGTATCGGAACCTATACGGCCGGGTGCATCAGCGGCGCTGTTTCCTTGCCGATAAATGGCACAGGTTATCAAGTCATGCGCTTATCGAGAAAGCGCTTTTACGGTCACCCGGATTTAAAACAGTTTATTGAACAACTGGGGCAAACCGCCGCCAGGCAACAGTTGGGTACGTTGCTGATTGGTGATTTGGGGCAACCGCGCGGTGGCCCGACTTTAAGCGGACACCGTAGCCATCAAACCGGGCTTGATGTCGATATTTGGTTTTTGCTGTCAATACAAGCGGCAAGCCGCACCCTGGCACTTAATGAGCGCGAAACCTGGGGTGCAAATTCGGTACTCGCCGGGCATTCTGATGCGATAGATTACAATCAGTGGTCGCACGCCAATGAAAAAATCCTTGAAGCGGCATCAAGAATGCCTGAAGTAGATCGTATTTTCGTTAATCCCAGCGTGAAGCGTGAACTCTGTATGCGCAGCACTAACCATGATTGGTTGCGAAAAATCCGCCCCTGGTGGAAGCATGATGACCACTTTCATGTTCGGCTCAAGTGCCCCAGTAATAGCCAGCACTGCCAAAGCCAAGAACCCCTACCGGCAGGTGATGGCTGCGATTCCGGATTAAACTGGTGGTTTACTGAAGAAGCTAAACATCCGATACCACCAAAAACACCACCGAAGCCACTGGTACTGCCGGTGTTGTGTGATAGCGTATTGGCTGACAGGTAGTTTTGTCAGGCGCACATTAATATCGGCAGTGTACATGATGGGTTTCGTTCCCGCGTAACCCATCCCACTCGCCAACATTTCAAACAGTCTATGAAAACAATCCTTTGCCGTTATTGTTTATTCTGTACTTTG
>JAYTJI010000228.1:0-1193 GCA_043731245.1 Methylococcaceae bacterium
TAGTCTTGGATGATAGTAGTGTATCAAATCCAGGCATTCAGTTGCTTGCTATAATGTTTTCAAACGTCACTCTTGAATGCTTGCAACAGCAAATTGCCAATCAATGCACTCAGAAATAACAGGCTAATGCCAGACCAAAGCCGGTAATAACCGCTGCCAGTATAAGAAACTGTAATTAAGAGACCCTCTAAAAATTGCACTTCGACTGTTCGACAAGCTCACAGCTCAGTGCGAACGGTGATCTTTTTAAATCAGCCACTTATCCGTTCTTGCTGAGCTTGTCGAAGCATGCGTAAGCAATTTTTAGAGATCCCCTAACGGCGCTTAAAAACCATTAGCGTAATGTCATCCTTAAATGACTCGCTTTGGCAAAATTGCTTTAGATGCTTTAGTAAAGCATCAATGATTTTTTCTGGTGGATGTTCAGCGTAGCGTATAAAAATGTCACTGACACGATCTATACCGAAAAAATTACCGTCCGGGCTTTCTGCCTCAGTTAATCCGTCTGTGTAAAGCAGGATTAAATCGCCTTTGGAAAGGGTTATGGTTTTCTCTTCAAAAATAACATTTTTTCGCACCCCCAGTATCATACCGTCAGCATCCAGTTGCCTGCATTCACTTTGAAACGGGCTGAGTAATAAAGGCGGCGGGTGTCCGGCATTAGCAAAGCTTAAGTGCTGAGTGCTGATGTCATATTGCAAATAAAATAAAGAAATAAAGTAGTCTGCATTATCCAGATCTTCAAACAGAAAATTATTGAGTATACTCAGTGTATCTGAAGGTGTTCCCGATCGGCTTGCCTGTGCCCGGATGGCGCTGCGTGTTTCAACCATAAACAAGGCTGGCCCGATGGAGTGGCCCGAAACATCGGCAATTACCATGTCCAGATGATCTTTATTGCGAAAAAAATAATCAAAATAGTCGCCACCAATATGATCGGCAGGCAAGCAATAACCAATTACTTCAAAATGATCCGATTTAATTGTAGTTGAGGGTGATAAGGAGGCTTGAATGCGTTGGGCAATCTTGATTTCGCTTTGGGCAATGGCCAGATTGATCTGGGCCTCTCGAATTTCCTGTTCAGCCGCTTTTCGGGCAGTGATTTCATGTATGAAGCCACTGAATATATAGGCGTTGCCCAGTTTTAAGGGGGAGATGCTGAATTCAACAGGAAACTCTGAGCCGTCCCTGCG
>JAYTJI010000229.1:0-2841 GCA_043731245.1 Methylococcaceae bacterium
CTTGTCTTGTTTTTGGACAAAAAAGGCGTGGGTAGCGGAAGATCAGCCCCCGTCCAGATAGGATACTTGTGTTGAGCTACCTGTAAAAATATTGTCGAAAAAAAAACAGTAACGGCAACCAGGGTTGTGATTAAAAATGCGGTTTTTATTCGGGTAGGGTGCGCTGTGCGCACCACAAGCCACCTTTGACGCAGAAAAGGTGCGTACAGCGCACCCTGCCCAATTGTCAGTCTGAAATTAAACCGCATTTTTAGTCGCACCCCGGCAACCGTCCAGTATATATCCCCGCTCATTTTCGGTATGATGGTTTTTTTGTATCAGCTTGCCTCTCATGTGCTTTATTAATACGCTCGAATCCGAACTAAACAAACTCCCTGATGAGTTACGCGTGACTGTCGCTGCCTCTCTAAAACAGTGGCATGAACAGCTAACGGCGCTTAATCTCGATTTTTATCCATCACCTGAGTTTAGTGCCTCAATGGTAAAGGTTTGGTGTTCCAGCTTGTTTATTGCAGAAAGCTGTCTTCGACGACCCGAGATACTGATAGATTTGGTCGCGACCGGCGATTTATCGACGCTTTATAATATCCACAGTTATGCCGACAAACTGGCGCTTAAGCAACCTGATAGTGTAGCCAGTTTAATGCAGGAACTGCGATGGTTTCGGCGGCGGGAAATGATCAGGATTGCCTGGCGCGATTTAGCTGGATGGGCACAGTTATCCGAAACACTGGCTGAGTTGTCCTGGCTGGCTGATGCTTGCATCCAATTCGCGCTGGATTTTCTCTACCAGCAAGCCTGTGAAAAACGCGGCACGCCCTTGTTGTCCGATGGCAGCGCCCAAACTTGTATCGTATTGGGCATGGGCAAGCTGGGCGCATACGAACTGAATTATTCTTCCGATATAGACTTGATTTTTGCGTATGCAGAAAACGGCACCTTACCCGACAGAAAAGAAACCAGCTATAGCGAGTTTTTTACGCGGCTCTGCCAAAGTCTGGTAAAAGTGCTGGACGAAATTACCGTTGACGGTTTCGTATTCCGCACCGACATCCGTTTAAGACCCTTTGGCGATAGCGGCCCCATCATCATGACCTTTGATGGTATGGAAAACTATTATCAGACCCAGGCACGGGAATGGGAGCGGTACGCCATGATTAAAGCGCGTCAGGTCGCGGGTGACTTTAAAACCGGCATCCAACTCATGGCGATGCTGAAAGCCTTTGTTTATCGGCGTTATCTCGATTACGGTGCTTTTGAAGAACTGCGTTCTTTAAAGGCGCAGATTACCCAGGAGTTAAGACGCAAGGATCGCATGGACAACGTCAAGCTGGGCTCCGGCGGCATACGCGAGATTGAATTTATCGGTCAAGCTTTCCAGCTGATACGCGGCGGCAATGAAAAGACCTTGCAAACGCGCGGCATTCTGGATGTGCTGCGAATTCTTGGCGAACTGGAGTTACTGACTGCTAACGATGCCGCATCGTTAACACAATCGTACTGTTTTCTACGCAGAGTGGAAAACCATATCCAGCAATATCAAGACCGGCAAACGCATGATTTGCCAACAAGCGCATTAGTCCGGCAGATACTCGCCTATTCTCTGGACTATCCCGACTGGAGTAGCTTTAAAAACCAATTGGATATGGTTAGAGCACAGGTACATGCAGTATTTGATCAGGTTTTTTCCCTTTCCAGGCAGGACGTGAAAAATCAGCAAAGCCAGCAAATTTGGATCTGCGCCGTCGATGATGTGGAATTACTGGACAACCTGAGCGCATACGGTTTTCAGCAGCACGGAGATAGCCTGATAGCCATCAAGCACTTTAAAAACGCAGCCTCTGTCAGACGCTTAACGAGTAAAGGCGCGAAGGTTCTTGACCGCTTAATGCCGCTTGTAATTGAAGCGATGCAGCAAGTTGATAACCCCGATGAAACCTTAAAACGTATGCTGGGTTTATTTGAAGCCGTTGCCGGCAGAAATGTTTATTTGTCGTTATTGGCCGAAAATCCCGACGCTTTAGCCCAATTGGTTCGCTTGTCATCGGCCAGCCCCTGGATTTGTGATTATTTAGCACGTTATCCCGTATTATTTGATGAATTGCTGGACACCCGCACTTTATTTGAACCACTCAAAAAAGAAATTCTCGATGAACAGTTGGCTGTTTTATTAGCGAACATTGAAGTTCAAGACCTTGAGCAACTGATGATTGCATTGCGGCAATTTAAGCACACCAATATGTTAAGAGTGGCCGCAGCCGATATTATGGGCATGATTCCGATTATGGTGGTCAGTGATTATTTGACTTACATCGCTGAAAGCATAGTGGCTCATGTTATTGACCGGGCGTGGCTGATGCTCACCGAAAAACACGGGTTTCCACCTGGCTGCGATAATACCGTCAAAGGCTTTGCAGTTCTTGGCTTTGGTAAACTGGGTGGTATTGAGCTAGGTTATGGCTCTGATCTGGATATGGTGTTTTTGTATGATTGCAAGGACGGCAACGCTATGACCGACGGCGCAAAGCAGATTTCCTGCGCCCAGTTTTACGGTCGTTTGGGGCAAAAAGTCCGACATATACTCGATACCAAGATGCTGTCCGGAGTAGTTTACGAGGTTGATATGCGTTTGCGCCCCAATGGCGATTCCGGCTTACTGGTCACGCATATTAAGGCATACGAGGATTACCTAAAAACCCAGGCCTGGACATGGGAGTTGCAGGCGCTGGTCAGAGGCCGGTTTATCGCCGGAGACCCGCAGCTGAAGGTGCAGTATGAGGCCATACGCAGCCGGATTTTGAGCTTGCCCAGGGAAACCGAAGTGTTAAAAAAAGAAGTCCG
>JAYTJI010000230.1:0-6140 GCA_043731245.1 Methylococcaceae bacterium
CGTTAGGCATGTATATTTTATCGCGCAATTTTTTACTATGAGTAACAGGAGACAAGTATGAATTCAAGTCTATACGATATGAAAATACGGAAATTTTCAATGTTTTATTACGCCTCGGAATACTATTGGTTTCGCTAGGAGTCTCTCAAAATGCTTCAGCCTTTAAGCAGCGTTATCACGAACAAATAACAGAAGACATTCTGAAAAATCAGGGCTTCGATGAAGATTCAGCGGATCAAGTGGGCGACGCTAATTGGTACACGGATGTTTTTGAACCGCATAGTACCGAGGCACATGTAGATGACAATTCTTTCTCAGGTGCGTCACAGCGTTTAAAAGATAAAAGAGAAGCAATCAGTAATGCGCTTCAATCATGCGAGCGACGTGAAGCGCTAAACACGTTTGGTCAAGCCCTACATACAGCACAAGATGTATTTTCGCATTCCAATTCAATAGACAACGGTCATCCGATAGGTAACGTCTTAGAAATGTCCGGGGGTGCAGCAACCTGTTCGCTTCCAGACTTTGCACCTGGCGGATTGGTAAGCGGCTATTTCGATTTATCAGGTTATTTAGATACGATGATTCCTGGCTTTGATCCTGTTGGACAATGTAATACAACAACAATCGGAAGATGTTGTCACCTTTTTTTGAATAAAGATTCTCCGGATGAGCAAAACGGTGGAGTAGTGATTGGCGGTAAAAACAAACACACACTTGCCCTAGATGCAGCAGGCATCGGTACAACACAGTATCTCGGCCTTGTCGAAGACGATATCCGCACCCGATTTCCCGAAAAAGCCACTCAATTGCTAAAAATGTTTAAGAAGAAGCAACGAACGGTGTATTTTGTGATTGACGACACCGGTAGTATGTCTGGTGACATTGCGGGTGTGCAAGCGTCGGCAAATTCATTTATCGACGACATTATTGCAGGAGATGAAGCTCCAACTCTTGGGCTGGTAAGCTTTAAGGATGCTCCAAATGATAGAGGAATCTCATGTGATACCGAACAGTTGCGAGGCGATATTAACGCTTTATTCGCGTCAGGAGGTGGTGATTGTCCAGAGGCTTCCAACTCAGCCCTGTTAGCAGCGTTGTCTAATTTTCCACTTATTGGCTCTGATATGCAGGCTCGTGGCGGAAGGCTTATTTTGGCAACGGATGCCTCAGCGGGAGATGCGGATTTAGGAGGGCAAGTGGCATTGCAATCCGCATTGAAAGGGGTCAGCATTGACGCTATTTTGACTGGTGACTGTGTTGCTGAAACCGCTAGTGCCGCTAGAAGTTCGTTAACTACTGCCAGTTCCGTCTCCTTTTCCAGTAACGAGCCTGGTACAGCGCGGACTATAGCACCTGCATTAGCCCCAACGGTTGCCGCAGCGGCCGCAAGCGATCCGCTTACATCGCCTTCCGCCAGAACGCAGTTAAGGGCATTAACTCAGATCACAGGTGGTGTGCTGTTTAATGTTGAGCGGGTTGAGGTGGGTGAGGTAGTACCCACTTTGCTCGAATTGAGCAAACCAGATACGGCAGTTATATTTAATCGGACAATGGCGTTGACGAGTGGTGCTCCAGTAGAGTTCGATGTGCCAATTGACGATACGCTCAGTTTAGAAGCTACCTTTATGGTCACTGCATCACAAGCAGGTGCGTTACCCATTTTTTCACTCCGTCGTCCTGACGGTTCTACCGTCAACGATTCAGATACAGGAGTTATTCGCCGTACGCTAAGTTCTGTGGATAGCTATGTTATTAAAACACCTACTGTCGGTAACTGGAAAATCCATTTTGAAGGTAATGGTATCTTTGGGGTACGTGTGTTTGGTTCTACAGCCTTACAACTTAACAGTGTAAGTTTACAGACCAAAGAAGATGTACTGAAGTCAACACGACCAGAAGTGGATTTTGTGCCATTAACCGGCCAACCAGTTGTCGGTGATGCGATTGTGGTCGATTTGCGGCTTACAAAAGCCCCCCAAACGGTTTTTGCTAGTCTCAGACGATCAGACAGTAGTTTAGTTCAAGACCTTACATTGGAGCCTATTGATGGTGTGCGCCGGTATCGGGCTAACCTAACTGTTCCTAACGAAAACTTTATAGTTGAAGTGCGGGGGACTACAGCAATTGGCGCGGCATTTGTACGGGATGTTGTAGTGCCTGCGATACCACAAACGGTAGCCGTAGAGTTATCGCCTTCATCATCGACAGTTCGTCCAAGTACAGATGCTGTCATTAGCGTTCGGATTCGAAATGTAAGCCCTGCGGCAAGCACATTCAATCTTCAAGCGCTTTCCTCTTTGGGATGGGCGGCGAGTGGCCCTGCAACAGTTACCGTAGCTGCTAATAGCTTTTCAGATGTTGGTTATTCCGTTCAAGTGCCTTTAGATGCGACAGAAGGAACTCTGAACACGGTGACCATATTGGCAGAAGATGCAATATCGCCTAGCATCAGAAATAGTGCATCCGCGTCAGTATTTGCCGGAGCACTTAATCTACCGCCAGTATGCACGGCAGCTATTGCTGATCCTACTGTATTATGGCCTCCAAACCATAAACTGCGTAATATCAGCATCAAAGGCATTACTGATCCAGACGGGGATACTATTAATCTTACTGTGAACACAATTACTCAAGATGAGCCTGTTCGTGGCAGTGATCACGATGAGGATGACGGTGAAAAACAATGTAAAAAAATACCAGATGGAACTGGCATCGGTACTTCTTCTCCTGCGGTACGAGCTGATCGCGATGAAAAAGGAAATGGACGTGTTTACGAAATAAAATTTACTGCTAGTGATGGTCGTGGTGAAATTTGTTCTGGCAAAGTTCAAGTCGGCGTTCCTAGGGAAAAAGATAAAACAGCAGTTGATAGTGGGCAAAAATTTGATTCCACTGTTATTACTGTAAAACATGCTGATAAAGATGAATGTGATGACGATAAAAAGTAGTTGGTTATCTTTTCAGGCTACCTACCTTAGCAGGGCACCTATAAGACCATGGCGCTCTGCTAAAAGAAGTTTCAACAACATTAGGGTAATCAAAGGTTGTTTGTTGTTGGCGCTGTCGGCGGGTAATGTTACTGCTAAGCCGATCCTTGACCAATTATTCCCCAAAGAACAACGACCTGAAAATCATTTAAACGTTAGTAAGGTGTTGGAGGAACGCCTGCCCTTAATAGAAGGTTGGCAAAAAGAAATCAATCGCCCCTATTTTGACGGGCAAGGTAAACTGCGCTGGAATAACGCCCTGATAAAAACCGAAACAACACCTTGTGTGCCAGAAAAAACGGAATATCAACGTCTTACAGTGATGCTAAATCCGCGCGTTGATCATGTGCGGTGCACTCGAAATGATGGCGTCTATGGCGATAAAGGATTTTTGGTTGGACTGGACTCATTAGGAAAACCAACTTGGCAACGGGAACTCGTTTTTGAGTCGGGTGAATATAAAATTGACCAGCATGTCAGTGGTGCTACGCAACAAGGGATCTTACTTGACGACTTAACTCTGCTGTCGCCAATGACCGGAGAAGTGCTGATTCCGCCTAAACTAAAGCCCAATCAGCACAATCCGGCGTTACGGCCTGTACCGCTCTATTCATTTGCTAGGGCAACCACATACATGCCCGAACGAAAGGGTTTTTTAATCTATTCAGCCAATGTCACTCTAATAGAGAAAAACGGTGGTATCTACTTTATTGATGAATTAACCGGAAATAAAGAGCTTTGGTTACCAGTTATTACAACTTATAGAGTGGCTTGGAATATTAGAGAAATGGCGGTAGCGCCAGGCGGACGTTTTGTCTATATAACGCAAAAACTTGATTTGCGTGGCTCTGGTAGAGTTTCAATTGCTGTATTCGATACCGAAACTCGTAAAATCGTCTATGAAGATCGTTTTGGCGAAAAAGAATGTTGTGACTCTCCTCAGGTAGTTGTAGGTAAAAATGGTAATTTCGGTTTTGCTTTTATTTCTCGTTCAACAGATGAGTCCAAGCGAGTCCTGATTCACTATCGCCTGCCGGATAAGTAAACAATTCGCAAAAAACAAATAACTGGGTGCAGAGTAAACATAACCCGTAAGGCGGTTTCGCGTCAGAGACCGTGAAAGTATTCTGAAAACAGGCTTAAAACGTTTTTGCCATTTTTCAAGTGATTGTTTTTACTTAATACAGGAATAAAAAAACATGTTTTTTTACTCCATAACTAATACTTTCACAGTCTCGTCAGCAAACCGCCATAAACGGAGCGAATGAAGTTGATTGTTACATTTAGGGTCGTGCTTAAATTGGCCTAACACAACGCTCAACCGGAGCGCGGTTATACTACGGTTTTTTTTTCAGCTTTCCGTGCCGCGCCCGGTTAGCTTTACGTTAGGCGTTTTAAGCAGAACATTTTGAAATTCAGTATTTTTTTAGGTTTATTGCCTCCTTGTTTAGCTACATGTACTAAGCTTGTTATATCGTATGGCGGCTTATCTATGCCGTAAGCGTATTGCTTCGGGTGGTTTTAATTGGGTTTGATGGCTTTGCTTAGGCTTGGTGAGCGGCTCACCCCCTTATCATAACGTGAGACGAAAAGAATTTACCCCGCGTTGAACGGCTTTCAACACTAAAATGACAGGAGAAGATAATGAGAAAATGTAAGCAGGCCTTAATGCTCGTCTTTCTAGCCATCAATAGTTTGCCATCGCAATCCGAGCAAATTCATCCAGTTTTTCAAGACGCTGAAACGCTGGAGGGTTTAAAGCAATTTAGTCGTCAAATGGTTGAACACAACCCGTTACTAGGGGAGATGCTTAATCGTCTAGGTGTAGACTACCTGTATGAACTGGATCATAAAAAAACATATAGAATCAATGAAAAAACTCTAGATGTCAGTGTGTTAGATGCTGCTGCTTCAGTGCAAAGCATAATACCTTCAATAATAAATTTAACGGCTATTGTTAAACCGTCAGGTGATTATATTACAGGCAATGCGACTACGAGCGTATTGTGTCCTAATGGAGGTCAAACAGCCGAAGTTAGCGGAATAATGTCCTCTTCGCTTTTTCATAGGAGAGACCCTTCATTTGGAGTACCTATAAAAGATGGCTCCCTAACGTTTGATACTGCCGTATTCTCCAAGGCAGAAGTAAATTTTGAGTTTACTAAAGCAGCCGGAGGAGCCAAAAACAATCAAACAAGAATGGAAACTGTTCATGTTGGCTTTTGTGACGGTCAAACTGAAGTGGTATCCCATACTTACATTTATCCAAAATCAAGACTGGATTTAGTCATTGACGACACAGGTTCAATGGGCAGTGAACTTACTGGCGTAAAATCTGCCCTCATTGATTTTATCAGCACTCATAATTCTGAAAACGTAGAGAGAGGGGTTTCCTACGAACTCATTAGCTTCAAAGATAGCCCCACTCTCAAGCTTGCCAACACGGAAGACGCTAACGCGGCTATTAACGCGGTAAACAGACTATCCCCATCTGGCGGCGGCGATTGTCCCGAAGATTCACTTGGCGCACTCAATTTGGCGTTGGATAATCTGACGGGCGATGAAAATAGTGCGGGCGAAATTGTCTTGGTAACCGATGCGTCGCCTAGAGGCGGCGATGTTGATGAGGTCATTTCACAAGCCCAAGAGTTAGGGATTAAAGTCAATGTGATGCTGTCAGGCGATTGTGTTGCATCAAGTGCGGCAAGTTCTGCAAGCTTGTCTCCCGCAGCCTTAGCTTTCCCCATATTGTCCGCCCGTGATGTGTTTCAGCGGATTGCAAATGAAACGGGGGGATTGTACTTTTATAAGCCTAATGGAACTGCCAGCGATTATAAGAAAATTCTGGCAGAGATTTTCGAAACGGCGGTGAAAGTAAGCGATACAACGCCACCTGTCGTGACTGTCAATGCCTCACCCACCTTACTTTGGCCGCCCAATCATAAAATGATCCTTATTGATACCGAGGTATTGGCGACCGATGACCAAGACCCCAATCCGGTAACAAAGTTTGTCGGTGTCACCGTAAATGAACCGGATGATGGGCAAGGCGACGGCAATACAGCCGCCGATATTCAAATCACAGAGAACGGTGATATTTACCTTCGCGCTGAACGTAGCGGGTCTGGTAACGGTCGTTTTTACACGATC
>JAYTJI010000231.1:0-1532 GCA_043731245.1 Methylococcaceae bacterium
CCTTCCCGATCAAAAACCACACAGGACGCAACCGTCTGCTCACCTTGGGTGTGACTAATATCGAAGCATTCCAGACGCTTAGGCAGGTCTTTGCAAGCCAACTCCTCTTGCAAACTGAGAAACCGGGCATAAATGCCCTGCTTATCCGATAATTTGCTGAGCAACGAGTTTTCAGCATTTGTACAGGCCATTTGCAGCCACTTTAAGCGTTCACCCCTGACGCTGGAAGAAATTGCCACCGAATGCTTTGCCTGACTGTTCAATACCTCGACTAACAACACCGACTCTTCAAGCTCATGACTAACGATCAATTCGTAAGGGACTTGTTTATCCAGATAATATTGAGGAATGAATGCTTGTATAACGGTCGCAGGATCATGCTCATCAGTCATTTTCGGGAAAAATACTTTATTGCCTAAATGCTGCCCGTTACGGATAAAGAACACTTGCACACACGCTATGTTTGCTTTGCTTGCACAGGCAATAATATCAACATCGCCCTTTTCTCCGGAGACAAAATGTTTTTCCAACACTGAGCGCAATTTTGCAATCTGATCCCTGAATCCAGCTGCCTGCTCAAAATCAAGATTAGCCGCCGCCTGCTCCATTTTGATAATCAACTGATCAATCAACAAACCACCCTTCCCTTCCAGAAACATCACCGTGCTTTCAACATCCTGTGCATAGTGTTGTTTATCAATAAGCCCTACACAAGGTGCTGTGCAACGCTCTATCTGATATTGCAGACAAGGCCTGGTACGGTTATTATAAAAGGCATCCTCACACTGCCGGATTGGAAATAGCCGTTGCAGTAGCTTCAAACTTTCTTTAACAGCCCCTGAACTGGGATAAGGCCCAAAATAGCGGCCTTTTTTATTTTTTGCGCCACGATGAAACGTGATTTGTGGAAAGTCCTGTTCACTGGACAGGAACACATAAGGAAAGGATTTATCATCCCTTAAACAGATATTGTAACGCGGCTTATGCCGTTTGATTTGCTGGCATTCCAGCAATAACGCCTCGCCTTCTGTATGCGTCACAGTTACTTCAATAGCAGCCACTTTAGCCACCATAACTTGTTGCTTAATCGACGCTGTTTGGGTTTTAAAATAACTGGAAACGCGATTTTTAAGGTTTTTGGCCTTACCTATGTAAATGATCTCGCCCTGGTCATTCAGCATTGTGTAAATGCCCGGGCGCGTAGTCAGATTTTTTAAGAAGGCGGATACATCAAAACTGTTTTCTGAAATTTCGGGGCTCACGTTTTATCCTGAAAATATTTCATGCCACAGATTAAAACGAATCATCAGAAATAAAAGTCTACTGGATTACCAATCGCGTGCCAGGCAATCCATTGCTTCTGCTGTGCTCTAAAAATAACGTCCATTAATAAGAAAATGGGCAACAATACTGCCTGCATAGCCCAGAGCGATAGCAGGCATCCATTTTAAGTGACTGGTAAAAGTATAAACACCCTTAGCCTGTCCCATCAAACCTACACCAGCTGCTGATCCAACTGCTAAAAGACTACC
>JAYTJI010000232.1:0-4339 GCA_043731245.1 Methylococcaceae bacterium
TATATTAGACCTTCGGAAGATATAGAGCGGGCTAATCAGGGAGTTTATTCGCCGGGATTGAGAGATCATGCCCAGGACTTACGATCCGGTTTATGGGAAAGACTAAAGAGTCATTCAGGATTGGAATCCGACATAGTGCTTCGAGCTTTGCTCGACGATCCGATTGTGGCAGACGAGCGTGATTGGATATTGCATCTTCTCGACAGCCGTAAGGGCTTGAGAGCAGATGATACCGTTTGGCAACCAAGCGATATAACGATGTTCACGACGCTACATTGCTCTGAACCCAGATCGGATTACCAATTGTTCCGAAGAGTTAACCGCTTGCTCAATGACATTAAGGATCATATCGAACGTTCCGATAATGCAGCCAACCGACAACAAGTAAGAGAAGGCGACCGGGAAGAAGTTTTTCGAGGATTTCTAAAGCGTAAATTAGAGGAACACTCACTGGACTGGTTTGTCGTTACGCAAGAAAGTGAAATTGATTTGAAACAAAAACCTGACATATCGGTGGAGCGGCAAGGACTCAATCAATTACCCATAGAAGTCAAACTCGCCAATGATTGGACAATGAGTGTTTTGCTGGAACGATTGGAAAACCAGTTGATAGGTCAGTACTTGCGTTCGGCTAATGTCCGTCATGGTGTTTATGTTCTCGGTAATACCAAACCCAAACGCCGTTGGGAAGACCCCATAACAAAAGAAATGCTGAACTTCGAGCAGTTAGTTCAGCGCATTCAGATCCGTGCAGGCGAATTGCAAGCTGAATTGCGGGAAGGCGTCGATGCTATAGAGATTATCGGAATCGATTTCTCTGATCCTCGAGAAAGATGATGTTTATATGCTAAAAAGTGTAATTGCTACAAAATACTATTGAAGTTGCATTTGGCTCCCAACCTCCAGCGCGATTTTTCAATGCGTCATCTGGAAGATATTATTTTTGTCCGTGGTACCACTGAGGGCATCAATCTGGTTGCGCAAAGCTGGGGGCGACAAAATCTGGTTGCGGGGGATGAGATCGTTATCACTTGGCTGGAACATCATGCCAATATTGTACCGTGGCAGCAACTGACCGAGGTTACCGGGGCGAAGTTATGCGTTGTGCCGGTTGATGATAGCGGCCAGGTGTTACTGGGTGAATTTCAGAAATTACTGAATTCACGCACCAAACTAGTATCGTTTACGCATGTCTCCAATGCGCTCGGTACGGGTGACGCCAGCTCAGGAAATCATCGCTATGGCGCATCGTGTTGGCGCTCGCGTATTGCTGGATGCCGCTCAATCTGTTTCGCATTTACAGGTGGATGTACAAACCCTTGATTGTGATTGGTGTGTATTTTCCGGACACAAAATATTTGGTCCAACGGGTATTGGCGCTGTGTATGGCAAGGCAGAATTGCTTGAGTCCATGCCACCGTGGCAAGGCGGCGGTAACATGATAGAAGATGTAACATTTGAAAAAACGATCTATCAACCTGCTCCAGCACGCTTTGAAGCCGGTACCGGCAATATTGCCGATGCTGTAGGATTAGGGGCGGCGCTTGAATACCTGACAAAGATCGGTATCCATAATGTGGCGCGTTATGAGCATGAATTACTGGTTTACGGGATGGAGGCGCTTAAGGGTATACCCGGCCTGCGTTTAATTGGCACAGCAGCAGAAAAAACCAGCGTGTTATCGTTTGTGCTGGCAGGCCATAGCAATCAGGATATTGGTGTCGCTTTAAATAAGGTGGGTATTGCTGTACGCACCGGCCATCATTGCGCTCAGCCTATCTTGCGCCGTTTTGGTCTGGAAAGCACGGTACGTCCTTCACTGGCGTTCTACAATACCTATGAGGAAATTGACCGGCTGGTCAGTGCTGTTAAACGGATTCAGGAAGGTAAGGTCATCTAACCCGTTTGGATGCGCGGCGCTTTTTTATCGCTGCCAGTTCCCGCGCTTCTGCGTGGGAATTGGTGCTAATGCAGTAAGCTCGACCTTCCAGGTAGCAATAAATAAAGAAATAGCAGGCAGAGTAAAAATTGTTTTATTCGACACTTATGCACTATTTACTTCCATGAGAAGTGAAATAACTGACTGACTGCACATAATTCAAGATAGCTATTTTATTAATAGCAACTTCACAGTGTTTTGATTGAGTTCTATATCCCAGATCAAGAACCAAAAATAACCCGTAAGATGCGCCAAATGTAGGATATGCCAAGGCACGAGGCGCATCAATCGAGGAAACGCAAACGATGCGCTTCCCTTCGTTCAGCACATCCTTACGGGTTGAATAATTACCACGATGAATCCATATATTCGGCTTGGTAAACAGTGGGCAAACGATATAATTATTCGCCCACTCTTGGCAATTCGGATACCACGTTTTTCATCATCTCTGAGTACCACTCAACCTCGTTCTGCAATAGAATCAAATCGTCAAATTCCATACGGCCATGCAGCCATGACTCGCCCAGTTCCGCGAAACGCCGATACGGTTCAGATAGCTGAATATCCTTTGAATAAGGAAAAAGCATAAATTTTCCCGCTTCAATAATTAAAGCACACCTTTCTAAAGGCATACTAAAGGCGGGAAAGAAAAAATAAGGTGCAACTGTGCTGTTTCCGTCGCAATCAAAATATTTGCGTGGCGGGGTTATTGAGAGCAAATGTTCAGAAAGCCTGGCAAGTTGATGGCCGGTCTCGGAGTCGAAACTGATATTCGATTCAACCATGAGGCGTACTAAATGATAAATGTGCTCTATATAAGGAAGCAATGCTCGTTCGTCGCTGGCTAAATCATCTTTTTTTGTTAATAGACTGCAATAAAATGCGGCCCTGTTGTGATTAAAAGGGAACTGAATACCAATGCTGTGCCATTTCTTACAAAAAGTATCCTCAACCTCGCTGCGTTCCTCCAAGGATCTAACAAGATTGTCCAGCTGATTAATTTTATGATGACATATACTTTGCTCGCGCCCATCCAATAGCGTTTCCGCAGCCAAATATTGATATAAAGATTTCAGGTTTAATAGCGCAAAATAAACTACTCCCTTGTTATCCCAGCTGGAGGGAGGTTCAATAGAAATCATCGCACTCATAAATGTTCTCGTTAGGGTTTCAGAGTAATAAAGTTATTAATTATTTCGTAATGCACACAACACATAAGAATTGATGGGGTTGTTGATCCACTCGTGCTTTTAAAAAACACATCCAGTGCATCAAATTAAACCATGCTCTGCAAACGAGTAGGGATCGCCGTCACCAATAATAAAATGATCCAGTACGCGTATATCAAACAAGGCCAGGGCTTGTTTAAGCTTTTCGGTGATATGTTTATCAGCCTGGCTGGGTTCACAAATGCCTGACGGGTGGTTATGGGCAAAAATTACCGCCGCCGCATTATGAAACAGCGCTTGTTTAACAACTTCCCTGGGATACACACTGGCACCGTCTATCGTGCCCCTGAATAATTCATCCAGTTGGATAACCCGGTGCTGGTTATCGAGAAACAAACAGGCAAACACTTCGTAACTATAACCGCGTAACTGGGCGCTGAGATAGGCCCTTGTAATTTCCGGGCTGGTTAAGGCATTGCCGCGCTGGAGTACTTCTTTAAAATGGCGCTTGGCCATCTCCAGTACTGCCTGCAGTTGGGCATATTTTGCGCTACCCAGACCATTACCCAGGCAAAAACGTTGTTGGTCGGCATCCAGCAAGGCTTTCAAAGAGCCAAAATCTGCGAGCAATTCGCGGGCTAAATCCACCGCTGATTTACCTCGCGTTCCCGTCCGTAAAAAAATAGCTAACAGCTCGGCATCAGTCAAGGCGGCTGAACCCCGTTGCAATAGCTTTTCTCTGGGCCTGTCTTCGGCAAGCCAATCCTTAATGGTCATTGGACGTTTCTTTGTGCAAGTTAAAATTTAAGCATAGAAGATTTTGTCCATACTTGCCGAAATAACATCTTTTTTTATCCCTTAAAGCTCCAGGCATCTTCGGTCATGCGAACTTTTTGGGTTGTGGTTTCGCGGGTGAATTTTGGAAATGGGGGCGTGCTGTATATAGTAAATAGATTCCAAAAGTAAGTACAAATGCCGGTACAGTGCAGCGAAAAGCTGGCAAACACAATCCTGTAAGCTCGCACGTACTTCTATCCTTGATGTGTGTGGCTTGTTTGACTATTATTACCTTTAGATAATAAATGTCATGAGGCTGTTCAGTAAGACAACAAATATATCCTATTGATACAAGGTGCGAGTATTCGGTGTTTTTTACAAAAACCGAGCCTCAGGCTCAAATAATAATAAAACACAGTTAATTTTAAAAAGGGGTGGAGATGAACAAACACAA
>JAYTJI010000233.1:0-4247 GCA_043731245.1 Methylococcaceae bacterium
ATGGCCGATGGTTGCCAGTCAGAAAGTCTCAAATTAGTTAATTGCCAGTGGCAGCTTTCACTGGAAGCCTGTATTTTCTTATTTGCACTTAATGTGGGCCCTGAGCGATGTTTGCAGGCTGTTGGCAAATAATGTGGGCCCATTGGCAATTAATTCGGGTCGAAGGGGGCGGATATTTGCATTTAATTCGGGCCGAAAATACGGATGTTTGCAGTTCCTAGTGATTATGTTTGCAGGCCGTTACAGCTACGGATCAAAGAGCAACCCTAAACTTTTTTGATAGCTATGAATATTCTAAGCCCTTATGTGATCAAGTCTTAACGCCTGATATGCTACGAAAGCATGAAATTGGAGAAGTACGATTCCGCTACAGTAAAACAGAAAATAAGGAATATCTTTCTAATGGATGCTTCCATTGTGATGCATTATCAGGTCGTCATTTCGATCGTGATCTGCAATACAGAGAAAAGCTAATCTATTCTGCACCCATCATTTTTGATTCAGCTTTAGCGAGACGATTTGCTCAATTCAATCTTGCCAGCTTAACGACGGGTTGGCAGTATAAATAAATTCAGGGTTGAGAGAGTCTGCTTGGCTAAACAACCAAACCACCAGCCTTGTCAGGCATGCTTTTTACGCCGACATTCCCAAGGTCAAATATCGCAACAGCCTTTCGGTTTACCCACCATCGTTCCTTCATCTAATTACCGTAATGTCAGGCAGCAATAAAGTTGTTGCCCGACCAAAAGCTAGCTTGTTAACGCTTGCAGTGGCTCAGTAAATTTCAAGCCAAACGTTTCTGCCACCGCTGGATAAGTCACCAAACCACGGTAGGTGTTAAGGCCATATTGCAATGCCTGGGATTTACGCACAGCGTCCAGGCCTTCGTTAGCAAGGTGTAGTGTGTATACAGCCGTTTGATTGTTTAGGGCGAAGGTACTGGTGCGCGGTACAGCGCCGGGCATGTTAGCTACGCAATAATGCACCACGCCATCGATTTCATAAGTAGGATTGCTATGGGTGGTAGCATGTGTTGTCTCCACGCAGCCGCCTTGATCTACGGCCACATCGACGATTACAGAACCTTTGCGCATAGCGGGCAACATGTTTCGGGTAATCAGCCAAGGCGCCCGCCCACCGGGAATTAACACTGCACCAATCACAAGATCAGCTTCGTAGATAACATCTTCGATATTATATTCATCACTGATTCGCGTTTGTAATTGTCCTCGGTAAATGTCATCCAAATACTTTAAGCGGTCATGGCAAATATCCAGCACTGTGACTTGTGCGCCTAAGCCAACAGCAACCCGGGCGGCATTGGTACCGACAATACCAGCGCCCAGAATAACGACATTAGCAGATGCGACACCAGGAACACCGCCCATTAAAACGCCCCGGCCACCATGGGATTTTTGCAAATAAGTTGCGCCAACTTGAGTTGACATACGCCCGGCGACCTCGCTCATGGGTGTCAACAACGGTAGCTGACCCGTTTCTGTTTGTACGGTCTCATAAGCGATCCCCGTCGTTCCACTTGCTAACAGGGCATCGGTAAGCGGCTTATCCGAAGCCAGATGCAGGTAGGTAAAGAGCATCAAATCCTGGCGTAGATAGTGATATTCCGAAGCAATCGGCTCTTTTACTTTAACCACCATTTGTGCCGCCCAGGCATCTTCCGCATAAGGAACAATTTCAGCGCCGGCAGACTGGTATTCTTCATCTAAAAGCGAACTGCCGACACCAGCTCCACTTTGTACCAATACCTGATGACCACGTCGCGTCAAGGCTTTAACTGCACCAGGCGTCATCCCGACGCGGTTCTCGTTATCTTTAATTTCTTTGGGTAGTCCGATTAGCATGGTTAATCTCCAGATTGTCGAGTTGTGATAGTCTGAGGTAATGTCGATTTTTTGTATTAAAAACTTTGTTTGCTTGCCTTACAGTATATTTACTTCTAAAACATGAGCTATCGATTCGACGGCTAAATAAGTTAAACGGTTTTTGCCATTGCTTTGATGCTTAAAACAGTCATAACAAAAACTATGCAACAAGAAACTGCAATACCTAATTCTGTAAAATTCGACGAAAAAACAAATATAAAACCTTCCTCCTTAATAAGCGACGAGAAACTGGAAACACAAAACGGCATTAAAAACAGCCTAAGGGTTTGCCAGTGGTCGGTTTTTTTGCTGGATGAGGATACACTCAGCAATAAACCGCAGCCTATAACAGCACTAATGCCAACTGCATTAATCCATATTTTTGGCGATGAGTCAAAATGATACTTCACCGTAACCAAGTACCAAATTAAATAACACCAAAGCACTATCTTCCCGGGTTTTATGGACACAAAATATTGAATTATTGATTTCATTTGTACTCTTTAAACACCGCTTAACAATAACTGAATTCGACTGTACAAGTCGAGACGCCCTTAATTTACTATGTTTAAGTGCCTAGGTGAACAGGCTCTTTTCTAGGTCAAGCATTTTTATGCCTGATATTACTGAACATTATTTAGAAAGCGGTAACCGTTCGGGACGACGGTAATACCGGATTCCGAGACAGTGAAGCGGACTGCATCGGCGGCAGAGTCAAAGCCAATCCGTTCGCCGGGTGGAATATGCACGTTTTTGTCGACGATGCAGCGTTTCAAGTATGCACCGGCTCCGACCTGTACCCCGTCAAACAAGATCGAATCTTCGACTACGGCATTTTCATCTACCCGGACTTGAGAGAACAGGATCGAATGCCTGACTGTACCACCGGAAACAACCGTCCCACTGCTGATAAGAGAATTGACCAATTGCCCTTCTTGGCCGAGAGATCCTGAAGCCATGCGGGCTGGCGGGTTTTGTGCATGATAGGTGCGGATGGGCCAGTCGGGCTGATACAGATTTAGCGGCGGAACCGCCGCGAGCAGATCCATGTTCGCCGTGTAGTATGAATCTATCGTGCCGACATCGCGCCAGTATCGGTCTGGTGTGACGCGTCCGGTTTCTCCGCCGAACCGGTAAGCGCATACACAATGCGTTTCGATAAGACGTGGAATAATATCCTTGCCAAAATCATGGCTTGATACGGTGAGCCCGTAGTCAGCCTGCAATTCGCAACAGAGCAAGTCCATGTTAAAAATGTAGATTCCCATTGATGCCAGCGCACGATGCGGGTCGTTTGGCAACGGCTTGGGATTTTTCGGCTTCTCGTGAAACTCGCGAATACGCTGAACGTCATCTATCGACATGATGCCAAATGAACTGGCACTTGCCAGCGGCACCGGCATACAGGCAATCGTTAGCTCAGCGCCCTGGTCGCGGTGAAACTGGAGCATTGCAGCATAATCCATCCGGTAGATGTGGTCTCCCGACAGAATCAACACATGACTGGCATTGCTGCGCTCAAGCAGGTAAAGGTTCTGACGGATCGCATCGGCTGTCCCGGAGTACCAGGATTCGCCGGTTCGCATCTGCGGCGGCACGGGCGTTATGTATTCAGAGATTTCCGGGTTAAAAATAGCCCAGCCATCGCGTAAATGCTTTTGTAGCGAGTGCGACTTGTATTGGGTCAGCACCAACACACGTCGTAGTCCGGAGTGTAAGCAGTTCGTCAGCGTGAAATCGATGATCCGGTAATTGCCACCAAAGGGTACAGCCGGCTTGGCCCGGTTGGCCGTCAGTGGATGCAACCGAGAACCCACACCACCAGCCAGAATGATGGTCAGGGTTTTATTGAGCATTTTTTCACCTCGTCAATAAAATCGATAAGAATCGAAACTTCTGCTCTGCATTGAGATTGCTCAGTTGCTTGGTTTACGCGTATTGTGTGTTTCATATCACAGCCTACAAATCCCTGTGAATTCGAATGGTGAGATTTCTGTTTGTCAGCAGTCATAAACATTTTTGCATCTATTCCTGAATAGATGAGTCTTGACTTGCTGCCATCCAGGGTTATTTGTAGCGTGTATGAAATAATTTCGCCATAAGAAGCATTAATGCCGCTTGTCCCTAGTACTCAGTCATTTTTATAATGTCAGGAGCTGTTTTAAAAAGCCGTTTGTGGTGAGCTGTGAGCTTGCCGAACAGTCGAACCATGAACCACCTGCCCTTCGACAAGCTCAGGGTGAACGGAAGTGTGTCGTGCGCGTTCGTTTGTAAGCCGATACACATGAAATTCAAGCGATTCGGATTCAACTGGCAGCGCTTCAAAGTTAAGCAATCCAAGCTTAGCATAACTGAAATCGGACG
>JAYTJI010000234.1:0-2273 GCA_043731245.1 Methylococcaceae bacterium
TCAGTTAATTCCCTGGTCAGATAAGCTAAAGGCGAGCCTTTTTTATCATCCCATACTTTGCGATAGGCTTTTGCAGATCGACCGGGTCGAAATGGCAACACAAAAAAATGCAGTATTATCCACCACAGTGGGCGGGGTAGATTAACGACTCTAGGATCCCATAGAAAATCCTTAAGAAAGCGCCGAACTGCCTGTGTTGTGGGTGCAGTCGGCGAACCCAGATTTGCCAGTAGTACGCCAATTTTTTTGGTTGCCATAAACAGCCTATCGGTTAATCAGATTGAGAAATTCCGAGCGGGTACTGATTTCTTTACGAAATATACCCGTCATCACTGAAGTGGTCATCACCGAGTTTTGTTTTTCAACACCCCGCATCATCATACATAAATGCTTGGCTTCAATAACCACCGCTACGCCTCTAGCGCCAATTGAAAGCTCAATCGCATCCGCTATTTGTTTGGTGAGTTTTTCCTGAATTTGCAAACGCCGCGCGTACATATCAATGATACGCGCCACTTTGGACAAGCCCAGTACCTTACCTTGCGGCAGATAACCGACGTGGCATTTACCAATAAATGGCAGTAAATGATGCTCACATAAAGAATATAATTCAATATCCTTAACGATAACCATGTCTTCGGTATCAGCGGTAAAAATAGCCCCATTAAGCACTTCTTCCAGCGTTTTCTCGTAGCCGTTGTTGAGGAATTTGAATGCTTTTGCTGCGCGTTTTGGTGTGTCAATCAGACCTTCACGACCCAAATCCTCACCGACCGCTGCAATAATTTTGGCGAAATGTTCTTCCATGGTTAATCTGTCTCAGTTATAAAAAAATAGTCGAAAGTATAGCACTAGCTTTTATCTTGCTGCCATATTTTGAACAGGTTCAATATTGGCTATTTTTGCCCATTCCCTCGAGAAGGTAAAAGTTTGTGTTACCAACTGATAAGTATGATCATTATCTCCATGCCGTGACAGTTTTAAAATTATCGGTTATTCGGCAACAGCGCACTAACTTTAGTATTAACTACCATTGCCCTTGCTTTTTCCCCGAGACCCTTGTCGGTGGCAAGGACAAGAAAATCTATCCTTACTAAGATATGATGACGCCTTATGGCAAATTGAATCCACCAACAACGTTGAAAAGCTCTTAAAACCAGGGGGGCGCTTTTGAAATGCTGAAAATATACAAAAACACTTAAGAACAAATAATGATAGAAACCAATAAATACGGGCATAATGCCACGAAATATAAGGCGTCGAGATTTTGTGTAGCCCCGATGCTGGATTGGACGGATAGGCATTGCCGTTTTTTTCATCGGCTGATTTCACAACATGCGATGTTGTATACCGAAATGGTGACGACCGGGGCGTTAATTCACGCTGATCGTCATCGCTTTTTACAATTTGATGCTACGGAAAATCCTCTTTCTTTTCAATTAGGTGGTAGTAATCCACACGACTTGGCCATCTGTGCCAAAATGATTGAAGATTACGGTTATGCAGAAGTGAATTTGAATGTCGGCTGCCCCAGTGACCGGGTTCAAAATGGCCGTTTTGGTGCTTGTTTAATGGCCGATCCGGAGCTGGTCGCTGAATGTGTTGCGGCGATGTCCCAGGCTGTTGCAATTCCGGTCACGGTTAAATCAAGAATTGGTATTGATGAGCGCGACTCTTACCCAGAGCTGGTGCATTTTATTGCAACGATTGCCAGTGCCGGCTGTGAAACGTTTATTGTCCATGCCAGAAAAGCTTGGTTAAGCGGTTTGTCGCCTAAGCAAAACCGCGAAGTCCCACCTTTGCGCTACGATTTGGTCTATCAATTGAAAAAAGATTTTCCGCAGCTAGAAATTATTATAAATGGTGGCATCATGTCATTGGATCAGGCTGAAGACATGCTAAAACATGTTGATGGTGTGATGATGGGGCGCGAGGCTTATCACAATCCCTATATATTGGCGCATGTTGATAAGCGGTTTTTTGCTTCAGATAGTGACCCTCTTTCACGTCCTGCGATTGTGGCTCTATTAATACCTTATATTCAGGAGCAGCTTAAAACAGATGTTCGTTTAAATAGCGTATCGCGGCATATTTTAGGGCTTTTTCATGGGCAGCCTGGCGCTAGAGGTTGGCGCAGATATATCAGTGAAAATGTGGGTAAATCAGGCGTGGATGAAAATGTAATCCTTGAAGCCTTAAAGTTTACAATTCAATAAGGTTGAAAAGACGTAAGATTAGAATCCCTTTTGTCTTGCAGAGAGCCATTTTATTCT
>JAYTJI010000235.1:0-1594 GCA_043731245.1 Methylococcaceae bacterium
ATCAGCCATAAGCCAGGAATAAGCCCAGTCAGCAGGAACGGGTTCACGATCAAGGGCAAGTTGCCCTAAAGCTAGCTTTAGAGCCAATGGCAAAGTCCATGTGCCTGATTTGAAATATGGAGGGGAGGCAAGATATTGCTTAGGTGCAATGGCTTCTGAGTAATCCAGTTTTAGCAAGTCCAACAATCCAGTAGCGTAACTACGAAATGAACCATTGCCATGATATATCTCAAGTAATCGTTCAACTTCTTGAATAATTTTAGGTAATTCAGCTTTTGCAGAGACATCTGTTTTAGCATCCGCTAAAGCCCTGCGCTCAAGTCCATAAAAATACAAAAAGACATACCCTACATCTGCCAAGGGATCATTACGTCCTCCCATTAACCATTTAATATAAGCGGCTCTGGTGTCGGACGAGAATTCAGAATAGAACGAGCAGTAAGAACGAAGAGGCTGTTGGTAATTGGCTGAGGCTATGTGACTGATGGGAAGCTTGGGGTCAATAAGCGCAGGTTCGGGTTGTGAACCGTTCATACAGGATAAACCAGAACCAAAATAAAGAAAGCCGCCTTCGATTACAACATCGGTAATTTTTACCGATGTATTTAGCGGTTTCCAATAGCCACTTAAATTACTGACATTCTGTTTATTCGTAGAAGTTTTATCTGAGAATAATGGCCTCAATAGGCGTTGTAAAAAACTTTGGGATGGTAAGCCAGTTGGCTGTTCTACAGGCTCTTGCGTAATAGCAAGTTGGGAGATGGTTGAGTGATATGCTAGACGGGCGGGTAGCTGTTCTTCAGGTTCCTGCATTATGGTAGGCGTTTCGGCTATCGTACCACCAAAATATCGGACTAAGGTATCCAAGCCACCATTAAAGCCTTGACCCGTAGCCCAAACACGCCAACTACCTTCCTTGCGATAAAACTCCATTAACATCAATGTCTTTTCTGCCGCAAAATCGCTACCTGCAAAAGCAAAGGTTGCTGCTTCGATATTGCTATGACACAGAGTTACCGCCCCACTTATAAGTTGTGACATCGTGCCATCACCATCAATAGCGGCGGTAATAACCAAACGATCAATGTGGATAGGCAGTTTTTGCAGATCAATGACAAAAACAGACGTATTATTGGTTGAATATTCAAACCGCACTGAGCCACACGGCGTTTCTGGCTGATTGAAAAAGCTCATGTAGCGTTCATCGGAAACCTTGTTGTCCACATCCAATCCAAAACAGGAAAAATCAACACTCAGCTTAGGCGCATTAACAACAGCTTTTATGGTAAATGGCGAGTTATAGCTCATTAAATCAGCAAGTTTTGCCCTTTGTCCGCGTAGTAAATTCATGTGTAATTTTTCAGATTTTATTGTTTGTTATAAGGCTGTTGATTTCCAAACTACCATGTAAATCCAGCCGGAAAAACACACTCATTGCGCTATTTGTCCGTCAACAATACGGATTTGTCGTTGTGCCCGATCACCTAAAGTCTGGTCGTGGGTAATAATCATCAGCGTTACGCCCTGCCGGTTAAGATTTTCCAGTAACTCGATAATTTCCTTACCGGATTTGCTGTCCAGATTGCCGGTAGGT